>JAIFNM010000275.1 GCA_020047725.1 Betaproteobacteria bacterium | reverse complement strand
GCGACGTCATAACCCGCCGGATCGCTCAGCCAGTCACTGCGCCCGCGACCGACTACATCCGGGCAGATCACGCGGTAGTCCTGCCGCATGGTACGCGCCAGATCGTCAAAATCACGCCCATTGCGCGACAAGCCGTGCACGCAGATGAGCACTTTGGGGTTGTCGCGCGCCCCCCACTCGCGATAGACCATCCGGTGCAGGCCCGAGGGCGAAACGCATCGCACGCTGCTCTCGACGGCTTCAAGGTGGTTTGCGCTATTCATGGCGTGCATCTCCTGTGACCTGTTTGCCTTACTGACCATGCCAGTATCGTTTCCGTTCCGAGCGCCACGCCGATATCGCTGGGGTTTCGCCCAAAACCACGTGCACCGCACCGTCCCGATCCGTGCGCCATTGGCGAGTGGCTGCATAGCGTTCGAGCTGAAACTGTTCCGGTAACCCGCTGAAAACACCACATCCTGCGCACCAACGGCGGCAATGAACTCCGGCGATGACGAGCCATTTCCTCCGTGATGCGGCACCAGCAGCACGTCGCTACGTAATGATGAGGGCGAACGAGCAATCAACGCCCTTTCGTCTTCGGCCTCGATATCGGCAGGAAGAATGACGCTGCCGCCGGTATTCTCAACACGCAGCACGCAACTCATGTTGTTCGTCTTCTTCGACTTGGCGGCATAATCGGCAGAATCCGGGTGCAGGATCGAGAATCGCACACCATCCCATTCCCAGCGTTGCCCAGCTGAGCACGGTTCTCCGCCCAGCGCAGAAATCGACGTCAACAAGCGGCCAACGGGCAGTGCGCTCTGCACAGCCGTCACGCCCCCCGAGTGATCCTTATCTCGATGCGATACAACCAGTGCATCAAGTTTTGAGACACCCGTCGCGCGCAAATACGGAACAACAACACGCAACCCGGCGTTCGAGTCCGCACTGTAGAGTGGGCCGGTATCGTAAAGCAGCGCGTGTTCCGAGGTTCGTACCAACACGGCCATTCCTTGCCCGACATCCAGCACATCAACCCACGCTTCACCGATGCCCGGACGCGGCGGTGGCCACACAAGCGCCGGCAGCAGCAGGCACAAGCCAAGCCATCGCGCAGGAAAGCCACGCGGCAAAAGCAGCCAGACTACTCCCACCACGGCAACCATCGACGCCCACAGCGGTGGCGCGGCTTGCTGCCACACTGGCCATCCGGCCAGCCATTCGAGCAGCACCATTAACTGCTCCATGAGCCAGTGATCGAGATGCAACAAAGGCGACCAAGGCACAATGGCGAACAACAGCGCCAGCGGTGTGATGACGAAGCTGACGAAAGGGATCGCTACTGCGTTGGCCAGCGGCGAAACCAGTGAGAATTGCTGAAAGAAAAGCAGCAGCAGCGGCAGGCTGCCGACCGTCACTGCCCATTGTGTCGTGCCCCACTGGGCTAGCGACGCACGCCAACCGCTAGCCTCTCCAACGCGCGATGAACCTACATAGAAGAGCAAAGCCACGGCACCGAAAGAGAGCCAGAAACCCGTGGCGAGAACTGCCCATGGGTCGAGCACCAACACCACCAGCAGGGCGAACAACAAGGTGCGGCTCACGCCAAAGTTGCGCCCGGACCACAGCGCCAGCGCCACGACGCTCAACATGTACAAGGTACGCTGGGCCGGCACCTCGAATCCGGCCAGCAGCGCATAACTGAATGCCGCCAGCCAACCCGACACGACCGCCGCCTTCTGTGCTGGCAACCACAGCATCAAGCGCTCGCTGCGCCGCCACAACCAGTTAATCAGCGCCGCAAACAGCGCCGCTATCATCGTTACGTGCAAACCTGAGATCGAAACAAGATGTGTAATCCCGGTACGATTGAACACCTGCCACTGCCCGGCAGGGATCGCACGCTGATCGCCGACAGTCAGCGCTATCAATACACCAAGGTAGGGTGCGTCGGGCAAGACGGACTGAAAGCGTCCGCGAATCACATCGCGCAGACGTTCAACCGCATAGCCAGCCCCTGGCACGAAGGCGTCCAGGCGTTGTATTTCACTGCGCGGCCGAATGGTACCGGTTGCCCGGATATTGCGCTCAAACAGCCAGGCCTCGTAGTCAAACGCGTATGGATTGGCATTGCCATGCGGGCGTTTGAGGCGCACCGTAAAACGCCAGCGCTCACCAGGACGAATCGCCCTGACATCAACCGTCTCATCGGTATCGTCCACGTCATCCCAACTGTGATACCAAGACAACATGATCCGTCCTGGAACGATCTTGCCAACTTGCGTGCCGGTGTTCGCCGACTCGACGTCAAATTCAAAACGCTCACCACGTTCGAATCGTTGCGGCAGAGAAGCAACGACACCGGTGACCTGAATATCCTTTACCTCCCACGCTTCCGGCAACTGGTCGCTTAACCGCTGCTGCGCCATCCATCCAGCCCAAACAAAGCCAAGTAATGCCCAACACACAAAGGTGAGCCCACGAACTAGCCAGTGCCGCTGTCCGGAGGATAAATAGGCACCCAACAGTGCCAACAGGCCAAATCCGCCCATCACGCCTACGCCAGGCAACTCGCCCTGCATTTGCAGGACGATGATGCCGCAGGCGAAAGCGAGAATGGAAAGGCGCACTTGCATCACTCAACCACCACATTGACCACCACATTTGGATGTTCCGGATTGTCACCTGCAAATCATCGCGATGAAAGCGAGTCAGTCGAAAAAGAACCTAAGCATGCTAACCTCAACATCTTCCAGGCCTGAAAACTGGGACTGACGGCGTCCTGACTCGAACTCAAGCGCACACGATAGGGCGTCATGAAAAATTGGCCGCGCGCAGGCTTCACAACTTCCCGATTTCGCCAACGCACAATTGTGGGCATCAGATCAAAGAACTATTGGGGTATGGAGTGGACATCTCGACTCGATTGACTATTACCGATAAAGGCATCGACGAGGTCGAACGCCGGACCCACACGCTCAGCATCAGAAAGCGGAGCGTGCTGGTTCAATTGAACGAACCACAGACCATTGCGTACATCCTCGGCAAGTCAGTATTTCACCAGGACGAAATACTCTATGAAATCGAGGTACTTGAGCACGATGGCTTTCTTGCAATGGATGAAAGCCATAGCTGACGACAGACCCGTCGGCGTCCGCCACACCTCAATTCAGTCGGGTTCGATACTGAGTAAGCCCGTTTTTCCGTGACATAAATCCGATGAAGATTTTGCCGCGCTGAATCGATCGGTCAAGAAGTTGGGAAAGACAGCGGTTATTCTCGGAATAATCGATTTCTCGGTTCAAACTATAGGTTTCGACAGTGGAAGAGGGTTTGTTGCATTCAAATGCAGACCAACGAACAGTTGAGGTGAATCGTGGACTTGTCGGCTAAATTGCATCTCACCCAAAAGGGTGAGGACGAAGTAAAGCATCGCGCATACAAGCTCAGCATGAAAAAGCGAAGTGTCCTTATCCTGCTGGACAAGCCAAAACCCCTTAATCACGTGCTCGCCAAGTCGGTATTCCCTCGAAACGAAGCTATTGAGGAAATCGAGGCGCTCATTCAGGACGGATTTATCGCATCGAGGGGTGCGATCGCTGCACTTCGGCCTGCCGCACCAATCTCTCCGGCAGTTGTACCTGCCGTTTTGTCGGTTGCCGATGCGACTTTCGATCTGGACGACGAAATCATTGTTTCGGAAGCCAAATTCATGCTGACCGACTTCTTGGTCGACAGCTTCGGAACCCAATCCCAGCCTTTTGTGGACGCCATTCGCGCGTGCAAAAAAGTGCAAGACATCAGGCTCTGCTTAAGCGGGATTTTGGCTGCAACAGAAAAGCAATGTCCGAACCGGATTCCGGTATTACTGGGCCTGATCAAGGAAATTAACGAGACTGCCTGATAATCGAATTATCAGGAGCGTCGAATCACCTACACCAGAAAAGCTCCGTCGCGGAGCGTAAGAATGCGATCTGCGCGCCCGGCTAGACGGATCGTGCGTAACAATCACAAAACTTGTCTGTCGCGAGCGATTGAGCGCCAGCATCAGCTCAAAAACCCCCTCAGCCGTTTGTCGATCCAGGTTTCCGGTTGGCTCATCGGCCAGCACGCAGGCCGGTTCGGTAACCAGCGCACGGGCAATCGCTGCCCGCTGACGTTCGCCGCCTGACAATTCCGATGGCGTGTGATCAAGCCGGTGCGACAGCCCAACTTCGGCCAGTACCGCCGCCGCGCGTTCCTCGGCCTCGGCCTTGGGCATGCGCCGAATGTGTAGTGGCATGGCGACGTTTTCCAGCGCCGTGAATTCGGGCAACAGATGGTGGAACTGATAGACGAATCCAAGATGGCGATTGCGCATATTTCCGCGCTCGGCATCGCTTATTTCGGACAAATCCCGCCCCATCAACTGGATTTTCCCGGCGCTTGCCGAATCCAGCCCGCCCAGCAAATGCAAAAGCGTGCTCTTGCCTGAGCCGGACGCACCAACCACGGCAACCCGCTCGCCCGCCACAATTTCCAGATCGACGCCAAGCAGGACGGGGACTTCAGCGCCCTCGCCCGTTCCCTGCCGATAGATTTTTTTCAGTCCCTGACAGGCCAGAACGATTTGGCGGGTATTACTCATAACGAAGTGCCTCCGCCGGATTGACGCACGAAGCACGCCAGCTCGGATAAATCGTCGCCACCAGCGACAGAACGAAGGACACCGCAGTAATAGTCGTCACGTCCTTCCACTGAAGTTCGGACGGCAGGTTGGAAATGTAATACACCTCTTTCGACATGAACTGCGTGCCAAGCATGCGCTCGATGAAGGGTACTACCACATCGACATTGAGCGCCAACGCCACGCCGCCAGCCACGCCAAGACCCAGTCCAATGAAGCCTATCAAGGCCCCTTGCACCATGAACACCGCCATGATACTGCCGGGACTTGCGCCAAGCGTGCGCAGGATGGCGATGTCGGCCTGTTTGTCGGTTACCGCCATGACCAGCGTTGAAACGATGTTGAACGCGGCAACGGCAACGATCAGCGAGAGGATGATGAACATCATGTTCTTCTCAATCTGCACCGCACGGAAAAAATTGGCATGGCTGCGCGTCCAGTCGCTGATATAGGCCGGCGTATCCAGACTGGTGGCCAGTTGTCTCGTAATGAGCGGTGCCTTGAACAGATCGTCAAGCTTGAGTCGAACGCCCGAGACACGATCCTCCATGCGATAAAGCTTCTGTGCGTCTTCCATGCGAATCAGAGCCAGTCCGCTGTCGTACTCGAACATCCCGACTTCGAACAGGCCGGAAACGACAAAGGTTTTAAGTCGCGGCACAACACCAGCGGGCGTAACCACACCCTGTGGCGCAATGACGGTCACCTTGTCACCGACAGTAACGCTGAGCGCCCGAGCCAGTTCACTACCCAAAACGATGTTGAATGAATCCGGCACCAGCGAATCCAGCTGGCCTTCTTTCATGTGTGTCCGGAAATCGACAACCTTGTCTTCCAGATCAGGCAGGATGCCGCGAATGATCGCGCCGCGTACCGACTGCCCGAAAGACAGCATGCCCTGCTCTTGCACGAAAGGCGCTGCCGCGAGCACGCCCGGCTGTTTGGCCGACTGTTCCGCGACATGCTGCCATTCGTCCATTTCGCCGCTTGCGCCGGTGATCTGCACATGCGAAACCACGGCGAGAATGCGGCCGCGCAGTTCCGTCTGGAAGCCGTTCATCACGGACAAAACGACGATCAACGCGGCGACCCCCAGCGCTATGCCGAGCATCGAGATCATCGAAATGAAGGAAACAAATTGATTACGCCGTTTCGCGCGCGTATAGCGCAGGCCGATCAGCAGTTCGTAGGGTAGCGCCATCAGGGGCAAGTGCTCATGTCAGTGTTGTTTGAAAGCGGGGTCGGAGCGGCAAGGGCGTATGGTACACTTTTTGTCCCCTGTCATCGCCCATAACAGACACACCAAGGCCAAATGCAACTCACCCTACTCGTTCCCGAACTCATCTGGCCCGAACCCGACGACCGCGAAACCCTCGATGACCTGGCCTGCCCCGCGCTGAACACGCTACTCGCGCGCAGCCGGCTCATGCGCCGCCCGCCGCAGTCGATGGAAGCTACGTTGGCCGATGCCTTCGGTCAGCCGGAAGGAGCGTCCTATGCAGCGTTCCGTCTGCTCGGAGAGCCGAATGCGCCAGTTGAAGCCGGCCAAACTTGCTGGATCAACGCCGACCCAGTGCATCTTCGTTTTCATCAGGACCAGGTGATCCTCGCCGACAGCGGCAGCTTCGGCATTGAACTGGACGAAGCGCGAGCCCTCGCCGATGAACTGAACCGCCAGCTTTCCGATACCGGCTATTTCCATGTCGCCGCCGCTGATCGTTGGTATTTGCAACTGGTGGATAGCACGCCTTTGGACGGTTTCGAAAACCCACCGCTTTACGCCGTTGCCGGACGCCGCATCGAGCGTCTATTGCCCGAAACGCCGCAGGCCAGGCTCCTGCGCACACTGCACAATGAAGCACAGATGCTGCTGTACGCGCACCCCATCAACCAGCAGCG
>JAIFNM010000235.1 GCA_020047725.1 Betaproteobacteria bacterium | reverse complement strand
TGCGTCCCGGTAAGCAGCACATACTCACAACCAAACATGATCATCCGCTGAGCGCATTCGGCAAGCGACAAATTGCCGTCGCCATCATCTCCGTCCATCTCTCCGGCCAATCGGCGCGCTTCCAACGAGTTTGGAGTCAGTACTGTCGTTTGCGGTAGCAACAACTCCCGAAACGCAGAGATCATGTCCTCGTCGGCCAACTCATCACCGCGCCCGGAAGTCAGCACAGGATCGAACACCAACGGGATATCCGGGTAGTCAGACAAAATCTCGGCTATGACTGCAATGTTCTCGACACTTCCGAGCAAACCGATCTTGAAGACATCCACCGGCATGTCTTCAAGGAGCGCACGCGCCTGATCATCGACCCAGTTGGCATCAATGGCGAGAATGCTGTCAATACCAATCGTATCTTGCACCGTCAGCGCTGTAATTACCGACAGTGCGTGACAACCCATCGAAGAAATGGTCATCAGGTCGGCCTGAATGCCTGCGCCGCCGGAGGGATCACTCGCGGCAAAAGTCAGGACAACCGGGGGTGAAAACTTCGGAGAAATGGGTTTCATAAGGAAAAGACAGTCGAAACTTCAGAAAAAATGGAAAACGGTAGGGCGTTTGGATAGAATTGAGATAACTTCACAATACGAATTTTACCTGAAATACCCGGCATGCCCTGACCGCAAAACTTTGTAAGAGTTTTCGGACAATAGAGCATGCCGAGAATAAGATGTACTCAATAAACTTGGCTAGTGTTTGAACCGTGAGACATTGATGTATAGTGCTCGCTGATAAAGAATCAGGCACGATCAGAGCACCTTACAAGTCTTCCTGAACAAAGGGCACTGTGGAGAAAGCAATTGGTTGACGTCGCAAAATTGAGTGGCATCAAAGTGATGATCATCGACGACAGCAACACAATCCGGCGCAGTGCTGAGATTTTTCTTGTTCAGGCCGGATGTCAGGTTGTGCTCGCCGAGGACGGTTTCGATGCGCTCGCCAAGATCGCGGACCATCAGCCCGACGTCATCTTCTGCGACATCATGATGCCCCGGCTTGACGGTTACCAGACCTGCGCACTGATCAAGAAAAATCAGCGCTTTCGCACCACACCGTTGATCATGCTGTCCTCCAAAGATGGTTTGTTTGATCGTGCTCGCGGACGCATGGTAGGTTCAGACCAATATTTAACAAAGCCATTTACCAAAGACAGCCTGCTTCAGGCTGTCGCTAATTTTTCGCCTCCGCAACCCTGAGCCATCCGATTCATCGTTTGCACAGTAGAAGGCAGCCCTCGGAGTTATTGCCATGCCGGTCAAAAAAATCCTCGTTGTAGACGACTCACCCACCGAACGCCATGTTCTGGTTGAACTGTTGACCAAGAACGGTTATCAGGTCATTACGGCCGAAAACGGTGAAGAAGGTATTGAAAAAGCGAAATCCGAATTGCCGGATCTCGTCCTCATGGACGTTGTGATGCCGGGCCTCAACGGTTACCAGGCAACGCGAACTCTGACTCGTGACGAAGCGACGAAGAACATTCCAGTCATCGTATGTACCTCCAAGAGCCAGGAGACCGACAAAATTTGGGGCCTGCGCCAGGGGGCCCAGGACTATCTGGTAAAGCCGATCAACGGCGAAGAATTGCTCGCCAAAATCGCCGCTCTCTAGCCCTCCGAACAGCGTATGGCAAAGAAGGGCAGTCTTCGCGAATTTCAGGCACACTTGGCAACGCGGCTTGCTGGTGCAAACAACCAGAGTGCGGCTGGCCTGCTCGGCATTCAGTCGGGCACTGACTGCTGGCTGCTTAACCTGTCCGATTCTGGCGAAATCATTCCCTTGCCGCCTCTGACCAGCGTTCCTCTTACAAAACCTTGGTTTGTCGGCATTGCCAATATTCGCGGAAATCTTTACTCAGTCGCCGATTTCTCGGCGTTCCAAAGCAAGGACGCAACGCCACAAAACCCCAGCTCCCGATTGCTCCTGATAGGCACCCGCCATGGTAACAATGCTGCGCTTCTGGTAACTCGTATGCTTGGCCTGCGCAATATGGATGACTTGACTGCGGTAACTGCCGACCCTGATTCACCGGTGTGGGCGACCGAAGCCTTTACAGACAACGAAGGCCGGCGCTGGAAGCTGCTTAATGTTCGACGCCTCTTGGCGGATGAGAATTTCATGGATATTGGCGTTTGAACCTGTTTTGCATCAATACCGTATTTGACAAACCATACCCACAAGAAAGTGCAACCGGAGAAGCACGATGGCTTTCAACCTGAAATTGCCTGATTTTCTGTCGACAACACGTAACCCGGTGGACCAAGCCATCTCGGCCACTACAGTCATGGATGACGCCCAAGCGTCGGTCAGGACCGCGCACAACCGATCAGGGATTTTTAGTCAATACTCGATCACAAGGCAATTGTTGATTCTCGGCGGCATCGTTCTGGTGCTGATGCTGGTTATTGCCGGCATCATCTATCACGATAATCGTGAATCAACTAATTCCAGCGTCTACATTGCGACCGCCGGCGAAATGCGGATGCTCTCGCAGCGCCTGGCAAAGTCCTCCAGTTTGGCGATGCAAGGCAATAGTGACGCATTCGCTCAATTGACAGAATCATACTTCCGGTTTTCGAATAATTTGAAGGGTCTTATCAACGGTGGCGAACTTGCTGGAGCCGTTGTCCCCCCCTCACCGAGTGACGTTCAGGCAGAATTACAGGCCTTATCAAAAGTCTGGAGTAAAACCGATAAGGATGCCACCCAAATGGTGAACCAGGGATACTACCTGCTGGGTTTGAAGGGTTATGTATCCACCATCACCGAGCAAAATGACCAATTGCTTGATTTAGCTGAACAGGTCACTGCACTCAAGCTGCAGGCAAACGGAAACGCCCGCGAAATAGGCGCCTCCAACCAATTGGCGGTACTGTCACAGCGTATTGCGAAAAACGCCAGCACCTTGCTGACAGGCGACGACATCAACCCGGAAGTAGCTTTCAGGCTCGGCGCTGACTCAAACACTTTTGTCAATTTGCTTAAAGCTCTGATGCAGGGCAATGACACCTTGCGAATTCCTGCGACCACTGATTTCGAAACGAAAAGAAAGCTTGGCGAACTCGAAATCGCCTATCAGGACACTCATTACGCCATCAATGCCATTCTTAGCGGGATGCCATCACTGATCGCGGCCAAGTCTGCCGGTGCCGGGATTAGTCGCAGCTCAGAACTTATCGATGCCACGGATGGACTGGCACTGGCTTATCAGCGCGGCATTTCCGAACGTGTTGGCTACGGGGTCGCATTGGCTGTCCTGATTATCCTGGCACTTGCTTCGTTGTCCATGATGGCCAAAATTTACCTTGACGACACGAAGCATCAGACCGAACTAGCAGAACAAAGCCGGCAAGCAAGCGAGTTGATCAACAGGCAGAACCAGGACGCCATTCTGCGGTTGATGAACGAACTGGGCGATCTGGCCGACGGCGATCTGACCGTCACGGCGACGGTGTCCGAAGATATTACGGGTGCCATTGCCGACTCGATCAACTACACTGTTGAAGAGCTTCGTGTTCTGGTCGGTCGAATCAACGACGCAGCGGGTCGGGTTACGATAGCTACCGAAACGGCCCAGCAAACTTCGGTCGAATTGCTCGACGCTGCGAAACGTCAGTCCATTGAAATCCAGGATGCCGGACACTCTGTCCTGACCATGGCCAGCTCGATGACCAAGGTGTCTGGTGACGCCGACCAGTCAGCCCAGGTGGCTCGTCAGTCACTAGCGGCCGCAGGTAAAGGCACACAGGCCGTGCAAGATTCCATCAAGGGCATGAACGAAATTCGCGAGCAGATTCAGGAAACCTCAAAGCGAATCAAGCGCCTTGGCGAATCCTCACAGGAAATCGGCGAAATCGTAGAACTGATTTCCGACATTACAGAGCAAACCAACGTGCTTGCACTGAACGCCGCCATCCAAGCCGCCTCTGCTGGCGATGCGGGACGCGGCTTCACCGTGGTTGCGGAAGAAGTGCAGCGACTCGCTGAACGCTCTGGAGAAGCAACAAAACAGATCGCAGCGATTGTGAAGACCATTCAAACCGATACCCAGGGTGCCGTCTCCGCTATGGAAGAATCAACGCGCGGCGTGGTTGAAGGCGCAAAACTTTCAGATGCCGCAGGCCAGGCACTGGCAGAGATTGGAAACGTTTCGCAGAATCTGACGGAACTGATCGAGAACATTTCCGATGCTACGCGACAACAGGCTGATTCAGCCACCAGCGTGGCCGGAAAGATGCAGGACATTTTGCGCGTTACGGAACTTACGACGGTCGGTACTCAAAAAACTGCCTCTGCAGTTGGTGAACTTGCCGGCCTGGCAACAGAACTGAAGGGTTCAGTCGCCGGCTTCAAGGTGGGCTAACTCCTTGCGCTGAGATCGGAGATATTGCCTGACATGAATGCTGCGACGGAATTCGACATCGGCCCGCTGACTTGGGTCAAAGGCGAGATTGACCTTGCGCTGAAGCGTGCCGACCAAGCATTGCAGGAATACACCCGCAGTGCACAAACGGGCTTGGGTGATCTGACGCAGATCAAGTTCTGTCGCACTCACTTGCACCAGGTTCAGGGTGCCCTGACGATTGTCGGACTGGACGGGGTAACCCAGTTCACCGAGGTGGTCGAGGCTATGTTGGACGAGATTGAACAACAAAAGCTCTCTCCCGACGAAGCATCGATCAGCCTTGCGCAACGTGCGTTGGCGACGATAGGCCATTACCTTGACGACTTGGTCAACGGCCAACCAAACCAGCCACTGCGACTGCTTTCGCTATACCGCGAAGTACAGATAACGCGTGGCCTGAAGAACACGTCGGCAACTGATCTCTTTTTCCCCGATCTGAGCGCCCGTCCGCCCCGCCGCGAAACCCCGGCCAGAAACATTCCGACCAGTGCATTTCAGCAAGTCCTTCGGCAGGAACGAGCCCGATTTCAGCGCGGATTGCTTATGTGGTTGCGCGCTCCGCACGAACGGAAGGGCGTGAACGAGATGTTAAGTGCCATCAAACGTATCGAGGATACGCAAGATGCTGCATCGGCTCGTGCTTTCTGGTGGGTTGCTACCGGTTTCCTTACCGCATTGGCTGAAGGAACCGTGCCGGAAGAATCGAACGTTAAGCAACTGTGTGCTCGTATCGATCTGCAGATTCGCCGCTTGATGGAGGGATCGAAAAATGTCGCGGAGCGCCTGCTGCGCGACGCGCTCTATTTTGTTGCCAACGCAGACAGCACTAATACCGCAGTACGACTGGTACAGAATACCTATCAACTGCAGACGATCATTCCCTCGTCGGAAACACTGGCTCCTGCACCTGAAGAAGCCGTTCTGCGCAGGTTGCGGGACGTAATTACGTCAACCGAAGAATCATGGAACAAATACTGCGCGGGAACTCTGCAGTCGCTGCCGCTATTCAAGGAAAACGCTAACGCACTCTCCACAGCAGTCGATCAACTCGGTCACACAGATTTCCGCCGTTTGACGCAAGCCATTGCTGCTGCGGCCAACTGGCTATCGGAAGACAGTGCCCGCAGCTCGGATATGCTGGCAATGGAAATCGCAACGGCGATCCTGTTAGCCCAGAATGCGCAGGAGAACTTTCAGCGACTCGGTGGCGATTTTGCACATCAGGTTGATGTGACCGTCGCACGAATTCACAGCTGTCTCGCTGGCACACCGCCTCAACCGGGTTCAGAAATCCCCTTGCTTGATGAAATGTCGCGCCAAGCGCAAGAGAAATTGCTGATTGGTCAGGTGGCCAAGGAAATTCAAAACAATTTTGCTCAGATTGAACAAGTACTCGACGGGTTCTTCCGCGACACCGAGAAGCGTGCGGACCTCGTAAGCCTGGAAAAGCCGTTCAGTCAGGTCGCCGGTGCTTTGACGATGATGCGACACGACTCTGCCACTACGGCAGTGCGCGAATGCTCCGAAGAAATAAGGCGTTTTTCGGATTCAGCCTACAACGTTGAGGAAGCAGATTTCGAGCGCATCGCCAGTCAGTTGTCAATGATTGGCTTCTTCATTGACTCGCTGCAACACGGCGCGGCTGACTTTGACACCTTTGCCAGACAGATGCAACCGGGAAGGACCCCGACTGCTGACGAGACAGAACTAGTAGAAGAGGATAGCCCCAAGGCCACGCTCGAGCAGGAAGTCGAGCAACAGAAACTTGAAACACATGCGCTGCTTAGCGCCCTCAAAGCCCAACCCAACGATTCAGAACTACGCGAGGAAGTCAAACTCAATCTTGCCGCGCTGAAAAAGGACGCCGATCTTGTGGCGGACGACGCCCTCGGCGAACAAACAAAAGCCATGCTTTCGGCAATGGAAACAGGCGAGGACACCTCACCGCAAATCGAGCAGGTGATGGCAACGCTTAAGCCGCAAGCGTCGGAAATGCTTGCACCATCAACACAAACAATTCAGCTGTCAAAAGCCAGCAACGAGGAAATCGACGCAGAACTGCTTGGCATCTTCCTTGAAGAGGCAAAGGAAGTTCTGGCGACTATCGACGAGAATGTGCTGGCCCTTAAGGAACAGCGGCACAATATCGAACTATTGACGACGATCAGGCGCGCCTTCCACACGCTCAAGGGCAGTGGTCGTATGGTCGGTCTCAAGGATGTTGGTGAAGCTGCCTGGGCCATCGAACAAACCCTGAATCTTTGGCTGCAGCAGGAACGTGAAGTTGGCCCCTCGCTTCTCGATCTTTTGGGACAGGCTCATGCCCTGTTTTCTGTTTGGGTTCAGCACCTGGAAAGCAACTCCGGACATGCACCCGATCCAACGTCTCTGGTCGCGCTTGCCGAACTCCTGAGACAAGCTCCCGAGGAAGCGCAGGCAGCGCTGCTGTCGACCACGCCGGAGCCTGAGAGATTAGAACTGGAAGTGCCACAGGTGGCGGAAGAACCGTTACAAAGTGCCGAGATAATCACGCTCGACTTCGGGGCTGCGCAGCCTGAGAGTATCGATGAAGACTTCACCATCGATCTCGAAGCAGTCGACATGCCGAATTTCGACTTTAATGGGCCATCGACCGAATCGCCGTCGCCTGCAGCTGATGAATCACTGCCTCTGCCGGCTAACCAAAGTGAGACGGAGGAAGCCGCACCGGTCGAACCGGTTATCGGGCAAAGAATTGCGATTTCCCCGGTTCTTTATGAGATTTTTTCCGAGGAAGCACGTGCCCACCTGGCTACACTGCAACGCGAACTCCCAACATTGGAGCGCGACGAACTGTCGCCAACGCCGCACGACATGTACCGGGCCGCTCATACACTTGCCGGCATTTCTGCCACCGTGGGTATCCAGCCAGTAAACCAACTCGGCCTGGCGCTTGAACATGCCTTGTTGCGTCGCGACAACTCTGCCGAACCCGGCAGCCTCGAAGCACTGGGCATCATCAGACAGGCTGTTGGCGAAGTTGAACTGATGTTGTCTGACCTTGCGGAGCAGCGTGAACCTGAAGTCCAGCCCGGTCTCATCGACGCACTTGATGTGCTCTATCCGGCGCAGGTAGTGGCGCCGCGTGAGCACGCGGCAGACCACGAAGAAATGCCCGAGCAGCCCGCAATTGCCGAAGATATCCCGGAACAAGAGCCAGCCAAGGCAGAAGTTCCCGTCCGTACCGGCTTTGTTACCGAAATTCAGCAACTACGTGACGAAATTGACGAGCAACTGCTGCCCATCTTCCTTGAAGAAGCGCTCGATCTGAACCGGGGCATTGCCCAACAACTACGCGCTTGGCGCGCGGAACCAAGCAATAGCGAAGCGGTGCGCACGCTGACACGCCTTTTGCATACCCTCAAGGGTAGTGCGCGCATGGCTGGCGCCATGAACCTGGGAGAAATCGCGCATGCCATCGAGTCGCACGTAGACCAGGCCAATCAGGCTGGGACAGCTGCACCTGGGGTGATTGACGAGATCGACAACTCGTTCGATTCCGTCCTTCACATCATTGATCGCCTGCAAGGTGGCGAATCGCTCGATCTGCCGTCCGCAGCACTGACCGAAAAACAAATTGCAGTACCTGTTACTGCCGAACCGGCACCTGCAGCAGAAGCGGTGGCTGTCAGCATCGAACGGCGCGTTGATCGCGCACGAACTCACGAGTCTGACATTCAGGCCGAAGGTGATTCCACATCTCAGTTCGCCTCCTTGCGCGTTCGTGCAGATCTCATCGACCGATTGGTCAACGAAGCCGGGGAATTGTCGATTGCCCGTGCTCGGATTGAAGGCGAGATGCGCAGCCTTAAATCCTCGCTGCTAGATCTGACAGAAAACGTTATTCGTCTGCGCAGACAGTTGCGCGAGATCGAAATTCAGTCCGAACTGCAGATGCAATCGCGTGCGACACAACCCGATGAACAACATGCCGGGTTTGATCCGCTGGAATTCGACCGCTTTACCCGCTTCCAGGAACTCACCCGGATGATGGCAGAATCGGTAAACGACGTCGCAACAGTCCAGCAGAATCTGCTAAAAAACCTGGACGACGCCAACGCCGCGATCATTGCTCAGGCTCGCCTGAACCGTGACGTACAGCAGCAGTTGATGGGCGTTCGCATGGTCCCATTCGGCAGTGTGGCTGATCGCCTCTACCGTATCGTCCGGCAGACATCCAAGGAATTGAACAAGCGAGCCAACCTTGAAATCAAAGGTAGCCAGGTTGAACTGGACCGTAGCGTACTCGACAAGATGGCCGCCCCGCTTGAACACATGCTGCGCAATGCCATTGCACACGGCCTGGAAGAACGTGACGTACGTGTGGCGCACGGCAAGCCGGATATCGGTGAAATATCGCTGACGCTGAAACAGGAAGGTAATGAAATCATTCTGAGCTTTTCAGATGATGGTGCTGGACTCGATTTCGAGCGCATCCGCACACGTGCCATTTCAGTCGGTTTGATTGACGCTGATGTGGAGACTGACACAACACGACTCGCAGAACTGATATTTACGCCTGGCTTCTCGACCGCGAGCGAATTGTCGCAGGTTGCCGGTCGGGGCATCGGCATGGATGTGGTCAAGACCGAGGTCAGCAGCCTTGGTGGGCGGATCGAAATCATGTCAACGCCTGGACAGGGTACCGAGTTTCGACTCTACATCCCGCTCACGCTCGCCGTCACCAAAGCGTTGCTGGTACGTGCTGGAAGCAAGCGCTACGCCATCCCCTCCGTGATGATCGAACAGGTGCTCGACCTCAAGGAAGCAGCGCTGACCCGTATTCGCGATGCCGGCACGGCTGAATGGATGGGGCATCATTACCCATTCAGCTATCTGCCACACCTGCTTGGTGACACTCAAGCCCTGCCAGAACAGCATCGCCAGTACTGGACCTTGCTGCTACGCAGCGGGACGCGACGAATTTCGGTCCAGGTCGATGGACTACTTGGCAACCAGGAAATCGTCGTCAAGAACATCGGTCCTCAACTCGCCCGCGTTATCGGCGTCGATGGAGCCACGGTGCTTGGTGACGGGCAGGTCGTGCTGATTCTCAACCCGGTCGCCTTAAGCAGTCGTGCGCCGGTCGCTGAATTTGCCCTGCCGGTTCCCGCTGCGCCAACCCAGCAGGACGAAAAGGCAAATACCGCACGCCTGCCGACCGTGATGGTGGTCGACGATTCATTGACCGTGCGCAAAGTCACTGGGCGTCTGCTTGCTCGCGAAGGTTACCAGGTCGTTCTCGCCAAGGACGGCGTCGAGGCTCTGGAATTGCTGCTTGACGTAATTCCCGACGTCATGCTTGTCGATATTGAAATGCCGCGCATGGATGGTTTTGATCTCACGCGCAACATCCGTGCCGACGCGCATTTAAAAGACATTCCGATCATCATGATCACCTCACGCACGGCTGACAAACACCGCAACTACGCCTTTGAAATCGGGGTTAACCAATACCTCGGCAAGCCGTATCAGGAAGACGAGCTGCTGCAATTCGTGGCGGAATACGTTACGCGCCAGCGGAACGTTTGACCACGGCGTAGCGTTCCAGCGTCCGACGCCTGGCTTCGTCGTGTTCGACAAGCGGCGTCGGCGTATCCAGCCCGACCATAACCCCACAAGCCGACTGCTCGGCTATGCTCATGCGCCATGGCGCGTGGATGAACTTGTTCGGTACGGCCGAGAGTTCCGGCAGATAACGCCGGATGAAGCGTCCGTTCGGATCAAAGCGTTCAGATTGCGTTACCGGGTTGAAAATACGGAAATAAGGCTGGGCATCGCAACCGCTCGACGCCGCCCATTGCCATCCGCCGTTATTGGCGGACAGGTCGAAATCGTTCAGTTGGCGCGCAAAGTAGGCCTCCCCACGCCGCCAGTCGATGCCCAGATCCTTGGTCAGAAAGGACGCAACCACCATACGCAAACGGTTGTGCATGTAACCCGAACTATTCAGCTGGCGCATCGCCGCATCAACCAGCGGATATCCGGTTCGCGCCTCACACCAGGCGGCAAACAGGATGTCGGCACGGTCGCCCTGTTCCCAGGCGATGGCATCATAGTCCGGCTTGAATGAACGTTCTGCGGCATGCGAAAAGCGGTCAAGAATCATAAAGTAAAAATCCCGCCAGATCAGCTCCGAAAGCCAGGTGGCGGCGCCTTCTGATGCGGCCAAGGCCCTCTCGGCCAGGGCGACCAAGACCAGTTCGCGGATCGAAACCGTTCCAAAACGCAGATGAACCGAGAGATAGGACACGCCCTTGAGCGACGGATAATCACGCTGTTCAGCATAGCGGGCAACGCGTGCGCGGAAATCAGCGACCAAGTGCCGAGCGCCTGACATTCCCGGGACAATACCGATCTGACGCAAATCAGTCGGCTGGAATCCGATCTCTTCAAGCGAAGGTACACCGGTGGCGAGCGAGCTTGCGACCAAGCCACCTTGTCCCCCTGCGGAAACAAGCAGGTCCTCGTCGGCCAACCGCTTCAGCCAGGCATTCTTGTACGGCGTAAAAACGGTATAGGGTCGCCCGGCCTGAGTCAGCACCTCGGGCCCATCAAAAACAGCCTGATCCTTGAAGGACTCGAAGCCGATCCCCAGGCCACCGAGTTCCTCAGCGACCTGTGCATCGCGTACTTTGGCCTGCGGCTCGTAGTCACGGTTGGCGAACACCGTATCGACACCCAGTTGACGCGCCAAACGGGGAATCTCGCTGCTCGCCAACGCATGGACAACAATCAAGCCACCACCGCGTTGACGCAAGGCCTCATCCAGTTCAACCAGTGACGCCCGAATAAACTCGACGCGACGATCAGTCCGGCTGGGCAAAGCGTCAAGAATTTCACGATCAAAAACAAAACAACAAAAAACACGCTGTGCACGTCGCAAAGCCTCGGCAAGAGCAACATGATCCGTATCACGCAAATCGCGCCTGAACCAGACCAGAACTGAATCAATCATTGGCTATTCCCGTTCCACATTCCATCGACGTTGCGAAGCCACACCATTGTTACGCAGCCTCAAGCCGATTTCAAATATTCGTGCGCCACCGCACACGCTTCATCGGTTTCAACGCATCGGCACCAGCCGGCAAGACCAATCCCCTTTAAATATGGTTTTCTTCGGCATCGTAGCCGTGCAGGCCAATACCCATGCGGATCTTGCGATGCATCTCGCCAGGATGACCTATTGACGGCCTCCCCAGCATACGTTGATTAACTTTGTATCACCTACCGTCGGCGATTAAAATAGATACATGCTACAAAACATAAACCTGACCGACCATTTCCTGATTGCCATGCCGGCAATGGACGATCCCTATTTTTCGAAATCCCTGATCTACATCGCCGAACACAACGATCAGGGCGCGCTCGGCCTCATCGTCAATCGCCCGATCGACATGACGCTGGCGACCCTCTTCGAGAAAATAGACGTACCATTCGAATCCATGGAACTGGCCAATCTGCCTGTCTTCTTCGGCGGGCCGGTACAAACGGATCGCGGCTTTGTCCTGCATCGACCGATCGGCGACTGGCAGTCGACACTGGCGGTCAACCAGGACGTCGGCCTGACCAGTTCGCGCGATGTGCTTCAGTCGGTCGCCCGCGAGGGCAAGCCGCGCGAGGTGATGGTCACGCTCGGTTACTCCGGCTGGGGTGCCGGCCAGCTTGAAAGCGAACTGGCGCAGAATTCCTGGCTGACCGTCCCGGCTAACCCGCACATTCTTTTCGACATGCCCTACGAGGAAAGACTTCCGTCGGCGATGGAAATCCTTGGTATCGATTTCGCCAATCTCGCCCTCAATGCCGGGCATGCCTGAATCCGTCCGCCGCCCTCACGGCAGCGTCCTGGCCTTTGATTTCGGAGAAAAGCGTATCGGCGTCGCCGTCGGCGAGTGGTCGCTGGGGCAGGCGCACCCGCTGACGATCATTCGCAGCGAAGTCAATGCCGAGCGCTTCGCGGCCATCGCCGCGCTGATCAATGAGTGGAAACCCGTCAGTCTCGTCGTCGGACTGCCGGTGGCGCTTGATGGCACGACACACACAATGACCGCGCGCTGCACACGCTTCGCCAACCAATTGCGCGGGCGTTTCGGCCTTCCTGTCGACTACGCTGAAGAACGCCTGAGTTCGGTCGAAGCCGAGGAACGGCTACGTGAAAGCGGATATAATGGCAGGAGTGCCAAGGAACACCTTGATGCGCTTGCCGCTCAGATCATCTTGCAGTGTTTCTTCGAACGCTTTTCCCAAGACTCTACGGACCGCAACCACCATGCCCATCACGACTCTACCTGACGCCGAGGTGCAATGCGCACAACTGGCGGAACTCATCCGGCCTCAGCTGCAAGCAAACACCATGCTTGTCGGCATTCACAGCGGCGGTGTCTGGATCGCCCGACGCCTGGGTGAATTGCTCGGCATTTCCGGCGAAATCGGCCTAGTCGATGTTTCCTTTTACCGTGATGACTTCGGCAAGAAGGGCCTGCATCCGCAGGTCAAGCCCACCTCCATCCCGTTTGACGTGGAAGGCCGGCAGTTGATTCTCGTCGATGATGTGCTCTACACCGGCCGCACGACGCGCGCCGCCATCAACGAATTGTTCGACTACGGTCGTCCGGCCAGCATCAAGCTGGCGGTGCTTGCCGACCGAGGCGGACGCGAATTGCCGATCTATGCCGAGTTCTGCACCTGGCAAGCCGAACTGGACGAAAACGAAGAGCTTGTGCTCGAGCCTGGCGCAGAAGGACGACTGCAATGGAGGCACGCCAAACATGCGTAATTCACCACACAAGAACCCGCAATTCAACGCCAACGGCGAGTTGACCCATCTGCTTTCCATCGATGGCCTGCCGCGAGAAACACTGACTCAAATCCTCGACACGGCGTCAAGCTTCCTCGAGGTGTCTGACCGGAACATGAAAAAAGTCCCGCTATTGCGTGGCAAGAGCGTGTTCAACCTCTTCTTCGAAAATTCGACGCGCACGCGGACCACTTTCGAAATCGCCGCCAA
>JAIFNM010000238.1 GCA_020047725.1 Betaproteobacteria bacterium | reverse complement strand
CGCATGGCTTCAACCGCCCGATCAACGTCGGCATACGCGGTCATCAAGACCACAGGGAGGTGCGGGAAACGACTGCGAATCTCCTTGAGCAGCGTAATGCCGTCCATCGGCATCATGCGCACATCGCTGACCACCAGCGCTACGGCCTGCGCGGTAAGCAGTTTCAACGCGTCCTGTCCTCCCGAAGCAGATACAACCGCCTGGCCGGCGAGTTCAAGCGTATCGCACACCGCTTCACGCAAATTGGTGTCGTCTTCAACAACCAGTATCGGTAATCCCTGAGCCATTGTTATCCCGTCGTTATTGTTCTGCCGCGGAACCAATGGGCAGCCGCATGATAAATTCCGATCCATCTCCCGGGACCGAACTGACCTCAATGCTACCCCCATGAGCGCGCGTCACGCCTAGCGCAATCGCCAGGCCAAGCCCTGTACCCTGGCCGCGGGTCGTGAAGAAAGGCTCGAAGATCCGTGATTGCGCTTCCGGAGCGATTCCCTCACCCGAATCACGCACGCCAATCTTCAGGTAGCGCCCATCAATGCTTGCGCTTAACTCGACCGCAGCCGCACCGAAATTTCGCCCTTCGCAAGCCTGCAGTGCGTTTTCCAGAAGGTTCAAAAGCGCTCCTCCAAGAGCCTTGCGGCTACCGGTGAGTATAGAGTTACTTACTTCGGAAACAACGCCAAAGCGGACTCCTTTTTCCTGACACAGCGGCTCCATCGTTTGAACGGCTTCGGCGATCAGGGTAGCGGCAGGGATCACATCACGGCCGATACTCTCACCGCGAGCAAAAAGCAGCACGTCCTGAATCAGTCGCTCCAGCCGCTTCAATTGCTCTGTCGCTTTCCCTGCGAAGCGAGTACGCGCCGCATCGGTGAGATCCGGCTGGGTCAGGTTGGAGCTATAAAGCAAGGCTGTTGCCAGTGGCGTACGCAACTGGTGCGCCAACGATGCCGCCATCTCGCCCATCGCAGCCAAGCGCTGGTTGCGTTCGACATTGGCCTTGAGATCATGTGCAACCGTAATGTCGTGGATCAGCAACAAGCGACCTCCTGAAGAATCCAGCGGGCTTTCGGCAATTGAAACACGCCGCTCTTCAAGCTGCCATTCGTCCGGAGCATCGGTCACCGCCAGTTTCGCTTGCGCAAGCATTGGCCAGTCACAACCGATGATGCCGGTCCCCAGCATGTGCTGCGCGACCGGGTTGGCTTCACTGACCGAGGCGGTGCTGTCGAGTACAACCACCCCGGCGGGAAGGGCGTTCAGCAATAGTGAAAGCCGCTCGGAAAGCGCTTCTTTCTCCTGATACTGCCGCCGCAACTCACCATTGGCGACAGCCAGTTCGCTGGTCAGTGATTCAACCCGCGCTTGCAATCCCTCATAGGCTTGAGTGAGCTCAAGCGAAACCTGATT
Source organism: Betaproteobacteria bacterium (assembly GCA_020047725.1). Taxonomy (GTDB): domain Bacteria; phylum Pseudomonadota; class Gammaproteobacteria; order Burkholderiales; family Rhodocyclaceae; genus Propionivibrio. Next base: position 12,146 of record JAIFNM010000238.1, on the reverse strand, counting down.
GAACACGTCGAACGCCCGCTGCAATTCCTGCGCCTTCAAATCGGGAACTGCAATTTGCGCCACGTCACTCATTGGAAGGTAAATCCCATGCATTTAACAGATACAATAGTAGAATAATTCTTAGCACATTTCGCTTTTTGCTTGATTAATCGCAGAGTTTACCCATTATCGCAAGCATGGCGGCAACCGGAACCACTACCAGAACACCCGCAGACGCAGAAAATCTGACAGATCGCCTGCGCTTCGCGTTCTCACGTTTGAGCAACCAGCAAAAAATCTTGCTGATGGTTGCACTCGCTGCCGTCATTGCTCTGCTAGTAGCCAGCAGCACCTGGCTCAAACAGGCTGACTATCGGGTCCTTTTCTCCAACATAACCGAACGTGATGGTGGCGCTATCATTGCCTCGCTCGATCAGATGAATGTTCCCTACCAATTCAGTGACAGCGGTGGAGCCATTCTGGTCCCGGGCGCGAGGGTGCATGAAGTCCGACTACGCCTGGCCTCACAAGGGCTGCCCAAGGGCGGTGCCGTCGGCTTTGAACTGATGGAGAGCCAGAAGTTCGGCATCAGTCAGTTTGCCGAACAGGTCAACTACCAACGTGGTCTTGAGGGCGAATTATCACGAACGATCCAGTCGATTGGCGCGGTTCAGGTTGCTCGCGTCCATCTGGCGATCCCAAAGCCGACCGTGTTCGTGCGCGAAGACTTGAAGCCATCGGCGTCCGTGTTGCTCAACCTGTACCCTGGCCGTTTGCTGGAGACCTCGCAAATTGCGGGCATCCAGAACCTGGTCGCCGCCAGTGTCCCGAATCTGGCCGTATCCAGCGTCACGATCATCGACCAGAGCGGTGCGATGCTGTCGCAGCTGAAAAGCAAGTTGATGGAAGCCGGGCTTGACCCAACACAAATCAGCTACGTTCAGGAAATCGAAGCGAGTGCCATCAAACGAGTCAACGACATACTTGCCCCCATCGTCGGTCCGGGCAACGCCCGCGTCCAGATTGCCGCCGACCTTGATTTCTCGCAAAACGAACAAACCGCAGAGACGCACCGCCCGAATACGACGCCGCCGGATATCAGCATCCGTAGCCAGCAAACCAGTGAATCGGCGAGTACCATGCCGTCTGCGCAGGGTGTTCCAGGCGCGCTGAGCAACCAGCCGCCAGTGCCGGCGACCGCCCCAATTACGCAACCCGCCGTACCAGGCGCTGGCCCAGCCGTCGCCTCGGGAGCACCGGTTCCTGGCCAGATCAACGCTGCCGGTGTTCAGGCTGCGATTTCCAGCGTCGGCCAGCCGATCAATACCCGCAAGGATGCAACGATCAATTACGAGATCGACAAGACAGTTCGCCATACCAAACAGGCCATCGGAACAATCAAGCGCCTGTCCGCGGCTGTGGTGGTCAATCATCGCAAGGATGCAAAAGGAGTCTCCAAACCGCTTGCCGACACCGAGATCAAACAGATCAATGACTTAGTCAAGGAAGCCATGGGGTTCAACAAGGATCGAGGTGATACGGTTTCAGTAGCCAACGCGCCCTTCTCCGCCATTGATCGCGACGACTCCAGCATCCCGCTCTGGAAGGATCCCGAGATTCTCTCGCTTGCCAAGGAGCTCTTCAAGTACGTCGCTATCGCTGCCATCATTGCGTATCTGATGCTCAAGGTCGTGATCCCGTTGAGCAAGGCCATGCTTGAACCACCGCCGATGCGGGCAAACCAGGCGTTGGGCGGCAACGTCAACATCGTCGACGATGAAGAAAATGCAGCAAATCAAACACCTTCCGGAGCAGAAACGCTGGAACGAAAGCTCGGACAAGCGCGCGATCTTGCGCAGCAGGACCCCAAGGTTGTCGCCAATATAATCAAGGACTGGACAAACGCCAATGCCAGCTGACGACGGCGTAGAAAGAAGCGCCATTCTTCTCATCGCTCTGGGTGAAGACTACGCTTCGGAAGTGCTCAAACATCTCGGCCCGAAGGAAGTTCAAAAACTTGGCCATGCCATGGCTGCGCTAAAATCCGTTCCCCGCGCACGCGTCGAAGATGTCTTGGCTGATTTTCAGAAAACCGCAAATGAATCCGCCGCTGTTCATGTAGATACCGATGCATATGTTCGGGCGGTACTGACCAAAGCGCTGGGCGATGACAAAGCTGCGAACCTGATTTCACGCATTCTTCAGGGCGGAGATACCAATGGTATCGAGGGGCTCAAATGGATGGATGCGCCGACGGTTGCCGATCTCATTCGCAACGAGCACCCACAGATCATTGCCACGATTCTGGTGCACCTTGAAAACGATCATGCCAGCGATATTCTCAACCACTTCACCGAGCGCTTGCGTAACGATGTTGTCCTGCGCATTGCGACACTTGAAGGTATTCAGCCCGAGGCGCTGAAAGAACTGAACGACGTCATGCTGCGCCTGCTCTCGGGTTCGGCCAATATAAAGAAGTCGGCCATGGGCGGTGTGCGCGCCGTTGCGGAAATTCTGAATTTCATGGGTACCGCCAACGAAACCACGGTTGTGGATTCGATCCGTGAATATGACCCGGATCTCGCGCAAAAGATTCTTGATGAAATGTTCGTCTTCGAGAATCTGCTTGATCTTGACGACCGTGGCGTCCAGCTGCTTCTGCGCGAAATCCAGTCCGACTCGCTGATTCTGGCCATGAAAGGCGCTTCAGAGCCCCTGCGTGAAAAGATTTTCAAGAACATGTCGCAGCGTGCGTCGGAAATGCTGCGTGAAGACCTCGAATCGCGCGGCCCGGTGCGACTCTCTGAAGTCGAAGGTGAACAGAAGGAAATCCTCAAGATCGTCCGCCGCCTGGCCGACGAAGGCCAGATCGTGCTTGGCGGTGCGGGTGGCGAGGAAATGATCTGAGCACCTTGCGGCCATGACTGGTTTCGTCCCCAAGGAGAAGCTCACCGCCTACCAGCGCTGGGAAGTCGCCGCCTTCGACGAGGCGGAGCAGGCGGCAGCACGTGCTGCTAAAACAACACCCACCGCTACGGGAAATCCTGACCAGAACGAGCAAACACCGCTTGTCCTGCCAACGGCAACCGATATCGAGCGCATGCACATCGAGGCTCACCAGCAGGGTTATGCTGCCGGCTATGCGGAAGGTATTGCCGAGGCACGCACCAGTGCAGAAAAAATCGATGCAGTAATGCTATCCCTGCAACAGTCACTCAGTGAACTCGACCAACACGTTGCCGACCGGTTGCTGGCTACCTCGCTCGAAATTGCCAGCCAGATGCTGCGTCAAAGCCTGCGCGTCAAACCAGAGTTACTGCTCCCTGTCGTCCGGGAAGCGGTTGCCACGCTCCACCCGCACTCCGGCCACCCAGCACTTTTTGCCCACCCTGATGATGTAGCGCTAATCCGCACCCAGCTTGGCGATCAGCTCGCGCATAACAACTGGCGGATTATTGAAGACGACACACTGACGGCTGGCGGTTGCCGCGTTGAACTGGGCGCAAGTGAAGTCGATGCCACGCTGGAAACGCGCTGGCGCCGTGTCATTGAGTCCATCGGCATCAGCCAGGAGTGGCTGAGCGACAAGCCGTGATGGCCTTGCCATGAGTGAGCTCACTGACAATAAGCACCTGACCGCTTGGTGCAACTTTCTCGACAACTGCCGCGAAGCCGCGAGCCAGGCCGCTCCGCTTTTACCCAGCGGTCACCTGACACGCATTAACGGCCTGGTCATGGAAGCATCTGGCCTCAAATTGCCGCTGGGCAGTTCGTGCCGGATTCTTCCCATCGGCGGGTCAGCAATCGAAGCAGAAGTGGTTGGATTCAACGGTGAACGGCTTTTCCTCATGCCGTCGGAGGATGTCTACGGACTCTCACCTGGAGCCAGGGTTGTCGCAGTTGAACAGCCCAGCGTACCGCCAAAAATTGGACAACCGCCGCCGTCAAGACGACGCGCGGTTGATCGGGCCAAGCTGCTACCGGTCGGCGAAGCGTTACTCGGTCGAATTCTTGATGGCGCAGGCCGGCCGCTCGACAAACTCGGCCCGCTCAACGCCAAGGTCGTCCGGCCGTTACAGGGACGTCCGGTCAACCCGATGTCGCGCGCACCGATCGAACAGTCGCTGGATGTCGGCGTACGCGCCATTAACGCACTCCTGACGGTTGGCCGCGGACAGCGCATGGGGCTTTTCGCGGGCTCCGGCGTCGGCAAGAGTGTACTGCTTGGCATGATGGCGCGTTATACCGAGGCCGAGATCATCGTCGTCGGCCTGATCGGCGAACGTGGCCGCGAAGTGAAGGAATTCATTGAGCAGATTCTTGGAGAGGAAGGTCTGCGCCGATCCGTTGTAGTCGCAGCCCCTGCCGACGTCAGCCCGCTGATGCGCCTGCAGGGTGCATCTTATGCGACGGCGATTGCCGAACATTTCCGCGACCAGGGGCGGCACGTGTTGCTAATCATGGATTCACTGACGCGTTACGCCATGGCTCAACGCGAGATTGCCCTGGCCATCGGCGAGCCACCGGTTACCCGTGGCTATCCACCTTCGGTTTTTGCGCGACTGCCACAGTTGGTTGAACGTGCGGGCAACGGCGCCGACGACGGCGGCTCGATTACCGCCTTCTATACCGTGCTGACTGAAGGTGACGACCAGCAGGATCCAATTGCCGACGCAGCACGCGCCATCCTTGACGGTCACGTGGTTCTTTCACGGACACTAGCCGACGCCGGCCACTATCCTGCCATCGATATCGAACAGTCTATTTCCCGGGCCATGGTGAATCTGATTACGCCGGAACACTTTGAACAGATCCGTCACTTTAAACAGCTTTTCTCACGCTATCAGCGCTCTCATGATCTGATCAGCGTGGGTGCTTACGCTGCAGGCTCCGACCCCCTTCTTGATCAGGCCATCAGACTCTATCCTGCGTTTGAAGGATTCCTTCAACAAACACTCAGCGAACGAGCCGATTTTGAAAGCAGCGTTGATCGACTCTATGCATTATTCGGTGCCCACCGCTAGGTTAGTAAATGGCCAAGGCTTTCTCGCTCCAGACAGTACTGGAATTGATGCAGGTTCGCGCCGACGATGCAACTCGACAGCTGGCGCAGCTGATCGCCAATGAGCGCAATGCAAAAAGTAAACTTGACATGTTGATGCAGTACCGTGACGAATACGCCACGCGTTTTCGCCAGGCAGCTCAAAACGGAATAACCCAGCGCGAATGGCACAACTACCAGGAATTTCTAAATCGCCTTGACGAGGCCATCGAGGCGCAGCACCAGGCGGTCGCCCAGCAAACGAAAAACACGGCCGCCGGCCAAGCGCATTGGCAGCAGCAGCGAAAGAAACTCAAGGCCATCGACACGCTTTCCGAACGACACTACGCCAGCGAAAACGTCCAGGAGCAGAAACGGGAACAGAAAATGCAGGACGAATTCGCTGCCCGCCCCAAGGAAGACAAGGAGACACCGTAATTTTTCTGGATACATGTTGTTCTGAATTGCATACCGCAACAAATCCATCACCGGGCATAAAGATTGCATTGGCTTTAGCAGCACTCGCCATGAAGGAATATACATGTCCGTTACCATTGTTACGACACTGCCCAAGCCAGCCCAGACAACTGCGACCGATAAAACGGTTAGTACAGGCAATGCCACTTCCGTCGAAAACCCCGCTACTCTGGACTTTGCAAGCCTGCTGCAAGGGCAGTTGCAGCCAATACTGCCTGTGGCACTTGAAGCCATCCAAAAAAACACCGAACCAACTGACCAGACGATAGCTGAATCAGTGCCATCCGATACCGCTGCACTCCTCGCGGCAATGGGACTTATCCAGCAGGACCCAAGCCGAAAAGCGGACCTCCCTGAAATCGCGAAGGCGTCGCTACAGGACAATACCCAAGTCGGCAAAACAACGCCTGACTCAGCGCCTGTTTCATTATCCACAACAGCTATCGCAGATGTAGTGCAAAGTCCAAAAGTCATCGTGCAATCAGGGGCAGCCGCAATTGAAGAGCAACCGGCAAAATTTGCCGCCGTTACGCCTGTCACGCTGATTACGGAAAACCCTAGTACCACCATCGTTTCTGCGGATACAACACCGAACAGTATTCCGGCTCTTATTGGCAACACACCAGTCAACACGAACGCGCCCCCCATTCGTCATGACCTCTCGTTAGCCGTTCCGACACCGGTCCGCGATCAAGGCTGGGCAAGTGATTTCGGCCAAAAGATCGTGTGGCTCGCCAGCAATGACAAGGAGTCTGCTCAAATCACCCTCAATCCGCCACAAATGGGGCCGATAGAGATATCGTTGAGTATGGATAAAGGCAGTGCCACCGCTTCCTTTACATCAGCAAACTCGGAGGTTCGGAACGCACTGGAAACGGCGATGCCCAAACTGCGTGAAATGTTTGCCAGTGCTGGAATTGAACTGGGCCAGACCAATGTCAGCGCCGAATCATTCAAACAGCAAGCGGAAAACGGGAATGCGAATCGGGGCTCATCCCAATGGCGATCCGATAACGCTATACTGGGCGCCGACTCTGCGATATCTCTGTCAGCCGGAGCGTTTTATGCTCGGCAAGGAAATGGACTTGTAGATATTTTCGCCTGATTCTTGCAGCAAACTGGATTTGAAGAAAAGACAACCATACAAGAAAACATGAGGGGTATTGTAAATGGCCAAAGAAGCCAAGCATGAAACGGAGAGTGCAGACATTGCACCTCCAAAAAAGAGCAAAAAGCTGCTGATCATGGTGGTTGCCGCATTAGTACTGGTTTTGATTGTCGGCGGTGGCGCTGCGTTCTTCCTCATGAAAAAAAATGCTCCCGAGGGTGAGGATGGGGAAGTTGCCACCGAAAAAGTCAGCGCCGATAAAAAGAAGAGCGCCAAGGAAGTCGATCCGGTTTACGTTGCGCTTGACGCGTTTGTCGTCAATCTTGGCTCCGAGAGTGGTGGTTCTTTCCTGCAACTAACGATTTCAGTTGAAGTTGCCGACTTGCACATGGGCGACAAAATAAAGAAGAGCGCGCCTAAGCTTCGTAATAACGTACTCATGCTGCTGTCAGGAAAGAAGGCCGACGAGTTGATTACCAAAGAAGGCAAGGCCACCTTGGCTAACGAGGTCCGCGACCTGATGAATGAAGTTCTTGAGCCGGGTAGCAAGGGGACCGAAGGCCCGGTCAAGGAAGTTCTGTTTACGTCTTTCATCATTCAGTAACGTGTAATGGCCACCGATTTTCTTTCTCAGGACGAGGTTGACGCTCTACTCAAGGGCGTCACCGGTGAGACTGACGAACCGACGGCGGCTGATGACGACGATGGTGGCGTTCGCACCTACAACCTGGGAACGCAGGAGCGCATCGTCCGCGGACGCATGCCAACGCTCGAACTCATCAACGAACGTTTCGCTCGCTTCCTGCGTATCGGTCTGTTCAACTACATGCACCGGACAACGGAAATCTCTGTGGGACCGATCCGTGTCCAGAAATACAGTGAATTCATCCGGAATCTGGTCGTACCAACCAACCTCAATTTGGTTGCAGCGAAACCGCTTCGTGGAACTTCGCTTTTCGTTCTTGACCCCAATCTGGTTTTTCTCGTCGTTGACAACATGTTTGGCGGTGACGGTCGTTTCCATACGCGCGTCGAAGGCCGCGACTTCACGCCGACTGAGCAACGCATCATCCAGGGACTCTTGAACGTCGTGTTCCACGAGTATTCGCGCTCTTGGAAACCCGTCTACGAGCTTTCGTTCGAATACATCCGTTCCGAGATGAATTCGCAGTTCGCCAACATTGCCACCCCATCCGAAATCGTTATCTCGACAACGTTTTCTCTGGAGTTCGGCGGAACGGCGGCAGATATGCACATCTGCTTCCCGTACTCGATGGTTGAACCAATTCGCGACCTGCTCTATAGCTCAATGCAAAGTGATCAACTCTCGACCGATCAACGATGGATCGTCATGCTGCGCAAGCAGTTGAAAGATGCAGAGGTCGAGATTTCTGCACAATTGACAACAACGACCATCAGTCTCGACCAGATTCTCAAGATGAAGACCGGCGACATCATCCCGATCAACATTGCCGACAAAATCATCGCGCATGTAGACGATATTCCATTGATGGAATGCAGTTACGGCCAGCAAGGTGGCCAATACGCACTCAAAATCGAACGATTCATAACATCGGCTGGCGAAGAAATCGCCCCGGGAGTTCACCATGGTTGATGAAACAGAAAACACGAACGCTGAAGATGATTGGGCTGCCGCCATGGCTGAGCAGGCTATTTCTGAAGCGTCGCCTGGGTTGAATGCACAACCCGCCCAGATTTTTCCTTCGTTTGAAGAAACCGGTGGCAAGGCATCGATGATGAACGAACTCGACATGATTCTGGACATCCCTGTTCAGATGGCTGTCGAACTGGGGCGCACCAAGATTACGATCAAGAACCTGCTGCAACTTGCCCACGGCTCCGTAGTTGAACTCGACGCGATGGCCGGCGAACCGATGAGTGTTTTCGTTAACGGAACGCTAATCGCCCAAGGCGAAGTCGTCGTGGTCAACGACAAATTCGGTATCCGCCTCACCGATATCGTCACGCCGTCGGAGCGCATGCGGAAAGTCGGGCGCTAGTCGGAAGGAACTTTAGTTCGGTCACCGAGGTTTCACCTTACGCTCGCATGCTTTAAGATAGCGGCCAGAACGAACTCTGGCCGACTAACTTGACTCGACACCTCCGATTTTTCTCCCTGCGCAAACGCTGTTTCTGCAACCTGATGCTCGTTGTGCTTCCGGCGAGTTCGTGGGCCCAGACAACTGCCGCGGAGCCCCCCGGTGTATCGGGAGCCGCCATACTCCAGATGCTGCTTGGCCTGATGCTGATCATTGGCCTCCTGTTTATTGGCGCCTATTTTTTGCGCAAGCTCAATGGCGGAAGGAGTTTCGGCAACACTGGCCCCATGAAAATTGTCGGCGGGTTGATGCTGAGTACACGAGAACGCATCGTCCTTATTGAAGTTGGCGACACCTGGGTCGTTGTTGGCATTGTCCCTGGGCAGATCAAAACCCTGCACACGCTCCCCAAGGGAGAACTCCCGGCTACGAATAGTGCTGAAAGGCCTTTTGGCCAATGGCTGAAGCAAATGACCGAGCGCAAGAATGAACAATCGTAGGCTCGCCAACTGGTCTGCAGCATTAGCCCTGCTCCTCCTGTTTTCGCCACTTGCAGCCTGGGCGCAGGCAACTGGCGGACTCCCGGCACTGACCAGCACACCCGGCGCAGGTGGTAGCCAGACCTACACCCTTTCAATCCAGACGTTGATCACGATCACCGCGCTAACCTTCATCCCCGCCGCGCTGCTGATGATGACCTGTTTTACGCGCATCATCATCGTACTCGGTCTCCTGCGACATGCGCTTGGCACACAAACATCACCCCCCAATCAAGTCCTGGTGGGTCTATCGCTGTTTTTAACAATCTTCGTCATGTCACCGGTGCTGGACAAGATCTACACCGACGCCTACCTGCCTCTTTCGGAGAGCAAGATCACGTTTCTCCAGGCGGTTGATCGCGGGGTAGTCCCTTTGCGCAGCTTCATGCTCAAACAAACACGCGAAGCCGACATCGGCCTTTTTGCACGGCTGGCCAATACACCCAAGCTTGAGTCGCCGAGCGATGTGCCAATGCGCGTCCTGATTCCAGCCTTCGTGACCAGCGAATTGAAAACAGCGTTTCAGATCGGGTTCATCATCTTCATTCCCTTTTTGATCATCGACATGGTGGTCGCCAGTGTCCTTATGTCCATGGGCATGATGATGATGTCACCGGTACAGATATCCTTGCCATTCAAATTGATGTTATTTGTTCTGGTAGACGGCTGGCACCTGCTCCTGGGCTCACTGGTCATGAGTTTCTCGACATGACACCTGAACTGGTCATGAACATCGGCCGCGAGGCCATCGAGATGACGCTGCTCCTCTCCGGCCCCCTGCTGCTCGCTGCACTTGTTATCGGACTGATCATCAGCATCTTCCAGGCAGCAACGCAGATCAACGAACAAACGCTATCGTTTATTCCCAAGCTGGTGGGAACATTCCTGGTACTGATTCTGGCCGGCCCGTGGATGCTGCAAATGATGGTTGACTACATTCGGCGCCTGTTCGAGAGCATTCCCCAGATCATCGGCTAAACGCCCCATGATAAGCCTGACCTCTGCCGAACTAAACGCCTGGATCGTCGCCTTTTTTTTCCCGCTGGCGCGTATTCTGGCCCTGCTTGTTGCGGCGCCACCCTTCAACAACCCGGTCGTTCCCGTGCGCGTAACTCTCCTTCTCGGGATCGCCATTGCCGTCGCCATCACGCCAGCCCTCCCGGCAATCCCTGTCATCGAACCAGCCTCCGGTCTGGGTCTACTGATTCTCGCCCAGCAAATGATCATTGGTTTTGCCATGGGCTTTACCCTGCGCCTCGTCTTCAGCGCGGTTGACATGACTGGCAACATGATCAGCAACCAGATGGGATTGGGCTTTGCCACCGCTTACGATCCACAGAGCGCGTCCCAGACCGTCGTAATCTCGGAGTTCCTGGGCATGCTGGCCTTGCTGATATTCATGGCCATCGACGGCCATCTCATGGTCATCGCCACATTGGTACGCAGCTTCACCGTCCTTCCGATCGGCGCCGAAGCCATCGCCAATGGCACTTGGTCGAATATTGCCAACGCTGGCGGCGTTATTTTCTCTTCCGGGGTTTTACTGGCACTACCCATCGTGGTCGCGTTGATGATCACCAATATTGCGCTGGGCGTACTGGGGCGTGTTGCACCGCAGCTCAACCTGATGGCCATCGGCTTCCCGATAACCATCATCCTGGGATTTGCCGCACTCTTCATCAGCATGTCGCATCTGGGTGCGCCACTTCAGCAAATGTTTGAGTACGGACTTAACTCAATGCTGGGCGTCTTTGTGCGCCGGTAAAGACGATCAACGCTGGGCTAACGCCCCGGAACTCCCTGCACTTTTACCAGCTGGATGGTGCCCTCTGATACACGGTGCGTAAACGGGGTGCTTGATTCGACGCCTTCAGAGTATTCCAGTATTCGATACGCAGAAAAGCCTTTTTCCCGTTGAAGTTGAAGCGCCCGTCGTTTCACGATCTGGATGGCTTCGCCATCACCGCCGGTGCGGAAACTCTTGGCGCGCAAAGCAAGACGGTAGGTATCCCCGGTCAAAGCCTGCTCCTTGATACTCCAGTTGGGTGCCAAGGGATCGTAGATGATATAGAGCAACGCGGCATTGCCTGGGCTAAACACCGGACCAGGCAACCCCAGCGTACTCTCCGGAACACCGAACAAGTATATGGCTCCGGCAGCGGCAAGGGTTTCAGAGCTGACTTCGATATTTGGAGGTAACTTAACGGCTGGCTGGGAACGTATTTCTCCGGTCGAAGTATTCAAATCGCCGGTTGTTCCCAATGGATTGTACGGACCCGTCGTTTCGCATGCAGCAAGAAACAGGAACATCACTAAAACGGAGAAAGTGCGCACGCAGCCTCTCACAGATAGTTAAACAGACTCAGGCCACTGATCGTTACGAACGATTTCTGCGCGGCCTCAAGATTAACCTTCTGCAACGTTAAGTCCGAGTACGCCTTGACTACATCCAGGTCCTGCAGATCTGACAGTGATGACTGATATTGAATATCCAGATCACTGGACAAATCGCCGAGCGAATCGAGCTCAGCCATGCGCGTTCCGACTATCGCCTGTACACGACTGACGTTATCAAATGTCTGATCAATGTTTTTCAACTGCGCGCCAAGGGCGTTGGTGAATTCGGTCGATGTGAAATTTGTCGAATTGATTGGCGTGCTCAAAGTTCCAATCAGGCTCTGCATCGTCTGGAAGATACTCTGACTTGAACTCGGCTTGATCGAGAACGTATCATCGTTAGCCGGTTGGCCTTGAATAACAACCTGTGACCCAAAATCAGTTGCCGTCGTTGCAGGCGGATTTGTTGTCGCAAGTGTAATCGCCATCCCTGGCGTGAACTTGTTAGGAGGCTGAGGCGCGGGAGGAGGCGCAGGAGGAGCCGCTGGGGGCGCAGTGCTTATTTGCACAGCAGGCGCAGCGGACGCATCCCATAACTGGTAATA
>JAIFNM010000297.1 GCA_020047725.1 Betaproteobacteria bacterium | reverse complement strand
TCTCCGCTTCCGTGTGGGAAGCCGTGCTCAAGAATCCTGTGGGTTCGGCGCTGTTCCCCTACTCTTCACCCGCTCTGTTCTCGATGACTGCGGCCTTCCTGACGATTTATCTGGTGTCGAAGTTCGATAACAGCAAGCAGGCTCAGCTTGAACGTTCGCTCTTCCCGGCGCAGAAGGTACGTTCGGAAACCGGTCTGGGTGCCGTAACGTCCTCCGGACACTAAGTATGTAAGCTCACCCGCCGGTTTATCGGCAAAACGGCCCGGAAGCTTTCACTTCCGGGCCGTTTTTCTTTAGAGTTGGCGGGACGGTCAGAACAGGCTGGTCAATGCGTTCCGTTCTCGGGCTTTCAGCTTTTCCAGTCCATTGAGCGCTTCCTGGGTAAAACCATGCGCCTGACCATGTGCAAAGAAGCGATCCAGAGTTTCTTCCAAAGGGTAATGGACTTCTTGCCACTGTTCCCTGAACATCATTTCCGTCAGGCGTTCGCAGCCAAGTTTGCCGGCCTTGAAGCGGACAAAAACGACGGTTCTGCCGTCGCGCCGGGTGACGATGGCTGTTTCGTGCTGTGCATTGGTAACGATCATGCCGGCATCGTACCAGTTTCCCCGCATCGGGAAGCGGCTTGTGGAACGTCAGCGTTTCTCGCCGTCGTTCTTTCGACGCCGCCGTAGCTCTTCGTCATCTTGTGGCGCCGGGTGTTGGCGTTCTGCCTGTTGCCGTTGCGGCCTGACTTCCGGGCGCGGCGGCTCGGCTGGGCGGCTGACTTCACGTGCTGCGGCTACTGCTGCCGCCGGAGGCGTTTCGATTCGCGAGGGCGGGGCTTGCCGAACAGCTTGCTGGACCGGTTCGAAATTACGTGGGCGTTCCTGAACGCGCCGCTCAATCGGCTCATTGCGGGTTTGCGTTGCTGGACGCGCGACTTCGGGCATCGGGCGCTCGGTGCGTTGCATGATGGCCACTTGTGGGACAGGCGCCTGCTGTGCCGCCGGAGGTGGTGTCTCGATACGCGCAGGGGGCGCTTGTCGAGCCGCATGCTGAGCTGGTTCCATGTTCTGTGGGCGCTCCTGAAAACGTCGCTCGCCGTGCTCATTGCGGGGTTGTGACGCCGGTCGTGCGACATCAGGCACGGGGCGTTCGCCATCTTGAATGATGGCCGCTTGCTGCACCGGTGCCTGTTGTTCTGGCGCGGCAACAGCCGGGGGCGGTGGCTCGCGATCCGGGCGAACGAAGTTGCGATCCGGGCGGTCCTGACGGTTCCTTGTTTCAACCGGGGGCATCGTCTGCGTTGTAGCGCTTGGTGCTGGAACTTCCTGGCGGCGTGCCTCAATCACTTCCGGTCTGCCCTGCGGTCTGGGGCGAACGACTTCCGGCGTCGGGCGCTCGTTACGCTGTGGCACGGGGACGGGGGCTGCTGCCGGGCTAACGACAGCCGGCATTTGCTGCTCATGGTCCCGGCGCGGAAGCCCCGAATTTGGGCGCTCCTGCCGGTTCCTTTGCTCGGATTGAGGCGTGGCCTGCGGTGCAGAAACCGGAGCCGATGCCCGGAGTGGTTGATCGCGCAATGCTCGATGATCCCGCTGCGAAATCACTTCAGCGTTGACTGGACGACGGTGGGTGACAACCTCGGCGGGAACAACCGTCACCGCTTGCGGCCTGTCGCGGTGGGCGTAATGCGCATGCTGCATCGCCGCCTGGGGGTTGCTGACGATGGCGTTGGTAATGCGCGTGACGTGGGTGACGTTGATGTTACGGACGTAGTTCACGCTGCTACGGTAGGCGGGAACATAAACCTCGCGCGGAGCGAGCGGGAACCAGCCGACCGTGGGCCGCGATCCGATACTGAGCGAAAGGCTGACGCCCGGTGATCCGATCCAGGCCACCATTGCCGGGGCGTACACCGGCCGTGCAATCCGCGTACCCGGCACCCAGCCCCAAGCGCCACGATGTTGAACCCAGCGACCGTAGTGGAAGGGTGCAAAGCCCCATGGTTCCCGGCCGACCCAGGTCCAGCCCCATGGTGCGACCCACGCCCATTGCCCGTTGCGGTAGGGTGCCCAGTCGGCGGCGACCGCGCGCGGGTACCAAATGGCGCCGAATTCGGGGGTTTCCGACCAGTTGCCGTAGGCATCGAGATCTTCGGCACCGGTCATTTCGGGCGAAACGTAGCGGGAGTAGGTATTTTTTGCCGGACGCTGGTCACGCGCGGCACTCCATTGGGTGAATTCGTCGTTGGGCGGCGTCAGCATGCGGAAACGAGTTTGCCCGTCCTGCCAGAACTGTGCGTTTTGCCCGGGGCCAATATCGAGTGCGCTATCGCTGGTTTCAAAGTAAAGGTTGCCGTAGTAGGCAGTACCTGTAGTGCTATTGGCGTCGGTGTCGAAGCGATAGATTCCGGTGCTGCGCGCGGTGAAGCGGCCATTGGGCGTTTCCATCGAGAAGTCGTTTGCCGCGTCCGCCGACGAAATTTTGACGATGCTTCGACCTTCAGCGAGATAAAGGCGAACCTGTTCGTCGTCGATGCGGTCAAGTTCCAACCGGCTACCCGCGTCGAGACGCACGGTTGTCGAGCCGATCTGGATTTCGGCGCGCGAACCGGGTTCGGTGCTCAGGACGTCGCCACTGGTCAGCGGCTGGTTGAGCGGGGCAACAAACGAATCGCCACTCTCCGGGTTGTACAGATTGACCGTGCCGGAGAGCAGGGAGATGCGACCGATGCGTCCGGCCGGATCGGCTTGCGCAGGGGCGGCGAACAAAAACGTGCTGAGCAGCAAGGCCAGCACGGCGGCGCAGCGGTGTGAAAGAAATATCGAGGTGTGCATGAGCAGGCGTCCGGTTCAGTGAGAGAGTGAACGGATTAACGCTTGGGGCGACGCTTCGTCTACCGCAGAAACACTTTGTTGCAAAACAGGCTGGCACGGGAATCGGGGCGACCGCATGAGTCAGCCCTCCCTCCCCTTGAAGGCTAATCCATGCACACAAGTCGGCCTCGTCTTCTCCTCCCCCTTCAAGGGGGAGGTTGGGAGGGGGATGGGGAACATGGCGGCTAATAAATTCAACAACTTACCCCATCCCCACCCTAGCCCTCCCCTTGAAGGGGAGGGAGAGAGCGGGCGCCACTCCGACATTATTTCCCGTGTGAATCAGTTAGGTAGGACTTGTGTGCATAGATTAGCCTTCAAGGGAAGGGTTGGGGTGGGGATGGCACGGTGAATTTGTTCTGTCGCTAACCCATTGATTTCCCGTCATTCCGGGCTTGACCCGGAATCTGACCGAAGGGAATGCAGAGCCAGCTCGTTTATCAAGCCTGTCATCTAACATCTTGATCAGATGGACGAATCTGGATTCCCGTCTGCGCGGGAATGACGGTGGACTATCAGAACAAATTCACCGTGGTGGGGATGGGGTGGGTCGTTGAACTTGAGCGCTAACGCATTGCCCTATTCCCCTCCCGGCTTTCCCCTTGGAGGGGAAGGGGTTGATGATCTCAGTATTCATGCGATTGCCCTGGCACGGGAATTTTAAGCCGGCCTGTAAGCCAATAAACACGGCCATCTTCAAGTGCGATGCCACGCAGGCCAATATCCATGCGCGTCTTGAGAACTATAGCCTGAAGATCGCCTATTCATGAGGCTTTCAGGGCGGTTAGAAAATCCTATGGCTTATTGAGTGCCGTCTCGATTTCTGTTTTTCGCGTCTGAAGCTCGGCCAGTCGCGCGTTGAGTTTCGCCATTTCCAGCTTGACTTTCCGGAGCTCGCTCCGACCGGTGGTCTTCAGCAGGTAATCCGCGCCAAGCACCTCGATGATGTAACGCTCAAGCTCGCTGCGCAGGAGCCGCAGGTAAGGGTTGCCCCAGATCGCACCATCGCGGTACTCAAGTTTGCCGGCCCGGATGCCCTCCTCGATGAAATTAAGGTCGACCCCGTACTCCTTGGCGGCACTCGCGTCGCTGAGCGTCGCGCCTTTGCGTGTCCATTCCCCGTACTCTGCCATGGCTTACCCCGCTGCTCAAACATGGTTCTTGATGAAGTCGTAATAGGCGCGAGGCCCCGAGGCCGAGTGTCGAACGACCGATTTCCTGACCTTCTCGATGCACGCCAGGTAGTCCTTCAGGCTCAACTGATTGTCCCCACCGATCAACTCCGCGCTGAGCGAAACGCAGCCTTCGATAATGCCGCGAACCAGCGGATGAGCCGGGACTTTTTCCTTGCGTGCAAAACCATACGCTTGTTTGGTCGCAACGATGGCGCTTTCCAGGCCAAACGCGCACAGCGTGTCGGTGAGTTCGCGGTGCTTTTGATACTCTGCCTTGAGCCCGACCTCGATGGTTCGGCAGATATCAAGATGAAATTCGTTGGCAAGAGTCATGTGTGCCTCAACTGTTGGCTATATGCAATATGTGGTTGGAAAAGCCGGTTTTTAGCGGGGCTTTTTGAACTTCAAAAAATCTACGCATGGTTGAAATTGAGGGGCAGATGGATTTTATTGCTTTGGGTGCTCTGGTTGGAAATTAGTGAAATACGCCAATATTTATGCTCCAAGAATTCTGACCATACGGGCGGCAATCGACCCACAAGAGACTGATGACGTTTTCAAGTGTTCTGGCAGCTTACTGATCATCAAGCCGCCATTCGCTGAAAGCCAACCCTGTCGGCACCTCGGCCAGAGCTGCCTTCCTGCCATCGCCCTCCGTGAGCCCGCTTTGCATCGTTCACCTGACGCTCAAATTTGACCACAGAGGTAGGGGCGATTCAGTCATTAGCGCCCCCGCCGAAATAGCCCAAGAAAACTGTCCCCTCGTTTTTCCAAAACTTCTTCTAGGCTGTTCATCTTAGCCAGAACTGAATCGAGTTGGGTTCGGTTCAGATTTTCAAGTGCATCGATACGCTGATTGAGGTTGGCAACGAGGTTGTTTTGGCGGACAAGAAACTGCTGTACCTCATTCGCCACGTGGGTTTGCATGGCCTGAGCCAATTGTCCTTTCAGTTGATCAAACTGACTGGGCAAGGATGCAATAGCATTGTTCACTGTTGCCTTGAAGGCACTAATCGCCGATTGCTTGTCTGCGTCCAGTTGCAGCAATTGGGCAGGGATATCGGCCAGCAACGGGGCTGATTGGGCTTTGAAATTCTGTAATGTTGCTTCGAGCGAAACCTTTAGGCCATCGAGTTCGCTACCTTTGGCTTTTTTTAGGTCTGAGATTACCAGATCAGCCAAGCTTGCCTTATCTGCCAACAACTGCGCCTTATCTGCCAAAAAGACCTTCACTGCGTTATCAAGCTCGGATCTCTTAGCATCTAGATTGCCGATTTCCCCCAACACTTCTCTTTTTATCTTTCGAAGATCGTCCCCGACATTTTTATCCAGAGTTTCTGATGCAGCAATTCGCGACTCTAGCCTTTGTTTCAGCGACCCGACATCGGCAAGGTTCTGTCCGAGCTTCTGACGGGCAGCTTCAATTTCAGCAAGTTTTTTTGTTGCCTCATCATGCGCTGTATCAAGTTTTTTCTTTAGTTCTGCCGCCTCTACTGCCATTTGAAGCAGTTGCTCTATGGTTGGAGCGACCTTCTCAAACTCGGTGACCAGATTGTCGATGCTGTCGATCTGTGCCAATTAGATTCTCCCTACCCTTTGATTCAATTTTCGCGTGGTAATTTCCAGATTGAGTTCTGCTACTTCGGCGGTGAGCAGGCGTATGCCCAGCCCAGTATTCATGCGCAAGAATGATGGATGTCTCCCCGTCATATTTGTCGCTTCTTGGCGAAGCCAACGCCACCCGGACTTGTTATCAAACTTGCCGCCCACTTCATTCAGCATCCAGATAATGGCAGGCTTTTGGTCCTGCGGCAGAGATTCGTAGCATCGCACCAGGAAGTCCTGATCAAGATTGGGTGTGGACAGTGCGATGCGGAAGAACTCTTTGCAAGCCATCGCCTTCAATTCCGGCGGCGCGAAACGCATGGCCATGAACAGGGCGGCCAAATTTCTCGGCGCTCCCTCTAGATAACGGGCAGCCCGCCCATATGCGTGCTCACTTGAATCATCAAGGTCCTGAGCAAGCTTGAAGGCAGCATCCAAATCTTCGATCAAGCCGGATTCAAGGAAGGCTTCAAGTTTCTCGACCGCTTCACGGGTGTCATCGCGGTACAGGACATCGACAGCCCCTTGCCGTCCGAAAGCCAAGTCCGGCTGGCAATTTGAACAGAACTCACAGCGATAGCTAAGATCAATCTCTCCGGGATCCGGGTGGAAATAGGTCAGTAACCCTTTGCGCAAGCATGTGTCGCTGTTGGCGATTTCATAGAGATTGAACAGCATCCGGTAACGCATGCGCAGGACGTCACCGTAAACGTGATCAAGAATTTCCGTCAGCGCCCTGGCAACACGACGGAACAGGGTTGCGTGTGAGTTGAATAGAGTCGCTGGCAGTACGCCTTGACCAGAGTAACGCTGGCAAGCTTCGTCAGATATAGCCTGAATCTTTTGTTCTGGGACAATGCGTTCGCCATGACGCTGCCAATAGTGGGCGATGGCGTCATTTACCTGGTTTGGCCACTCGTCCGGGTCGAAGCCTGCAATATCGAACTTCACACCGCCATTGCCGTACTCGATGTCATAGGCCCCGACCATACCAATGCATTGCAGGCGGTACAGGGCTAATTCAGCTATCTTTTGCGCCCTATCCCGACCGCGTCGCAGCGTAACGATCTTACTCCCTGCGACCCGAAGACCCAGAAGGTCCCCTACGACCCGAAGCGCCCGCGAAACATCCTGGACGTGGCCGGGATAACTAGCGCTGATGAAAGCATGCTGCTTGCCGTAATCACAAAGCCAGTCCTCAGCTTTTCGCCCTTGGTTACAGCCATGCCGCATGGTGCAGTTGGGGCGGCGAAGTTCACTCGCTTCAATCGCTTGAATACAGGCGGTTGTAGGCATGTCGAATATCGACACGCAATGTGAATGAAGGCGATCACGGCCGGCACGACCGATTTCCTGATACCAACCTTCTGTACCACTGGGCATATGGGTATGCGTGGCAAAACGCACGCTGCCCTTGTCGATCCCCATGCCAAAACCTTTGGTGGTAACCAGTATATCCAAGTCGCCCCGCTTGAAGGCACGTTGGTTTTCGTGCCGAATCGCATCCCAGTTACCAGTTTTTCCTGGTGACGAAAAACGTTTACCGCAGTTCCGGCAAATGAACCTCAATTGGCCAAGATTCGCATCTCCTATAGCATCTTCAGCATCATCGCCATCGACTTCGTCATCATCTGCCTCGTCTTTGCCAAGTCGCCCATAGTGGTGGGACTGGCAATGCGGGCAAAAGGTAGGCTGAGCGGACGAATAACCCCGGATTGAACCAATGTCGTAAGCGTCTGGATTGTTGCCTACGGCAGATCCCAGCACCACATCTCGTGATAGCTGAAGATAGTGAGGGACACCGTCCTGCCATGAATGTTTGCCATGCGGATCGGCATATATGGCGAAAGCCAGACCCACGCCCTTGACACCTTCTCCAGGCGCCAACATCTCCTCAAAATTGTTTGCGCCGGTTGCTGTTGGCAGATCGTGGGTCAACGCCTTCCTAAAGGCATCCTGTTTTTGCTGGTAGCCCGCAACCTTAACGACTTGGTAACTGAGATTGGCGCGGTCAAATTGCTTGGCAGAAATCACATCCTCTTCACGCAAATCGAGGACGCGCATCATATCTTCCTTGACGTTCTGGCCGGCCGTGGCGGTCAGGGCGATAAGCGAAAGGTTTGGGTTCTGCTCACGAAGCCTACTGGCAAACTCAATGATCCCAAGGTAGGCCGGGCGAAAGTCGTGCCCCCACTCCGAGACGCAATGGGCTTCATCTACCACCAGATAGTTGATAGGAACATGAGCCACGATCTGAGCCAGTTCTTCCCCAAACTTACGAATACGCATCCGTTCCGGCGAAATGAAAAGCATGCGGAGCTTGCCTGCTTTGGCATCGGCAAAAAAAAGCGCTTCCTTTTCTGAGCCTTGAAGATCAGCGTTGATTACAGCCGCCGAGTTGATGCCATGCTCCTGCAGACTATGAAGCTGATCGCGCATGAGAGCGTTCAGCGGGCTGATGATGATGCTCAGGCCAGGACGAAGCAATGCAGGCCCCCAGTAGCAGAACGACTTTCCACTCCCCGTGGGCATAAGCGCCAAGGTAGGCCGGCCGGCCAGTACCCGTTGAAAAACCTTGTCTTGGTCAGAACGAACATCGTTATAGCCAAAGACGTTCCGAGCAAACGGCACAATGGCATCGCGAACCTCATGGAGCGGAGCATCCTTGAAGGCTCGATACTGCAATCTTGGGAATCTTCGGGGTGGTTGTCGGTGATTCGCTAGATGGGTCCAGACATGATCGATATTGATTTCATGGGGAGTGTCAGCATCCTCTGCCTCCGAATGCAAACTGACCGCGGGATGAAGCGCAGGCACGTCAATAGGCCACACTGTTTCGGTGATGACCTTGACTGCTGGCAGGCTAAATGACGTTTCAAACAGACCTCGGATGCCATCCAGCCACTGATAAAGACTAGAGATCGCCATTGCCACGGAAGGAAAAGGCAATCCCACATCATCGCGCAGGGTAATTACCGCATCAGCATCCATGGGCAGGATCGCCAAAGCGAAATAGTCCTGAATGCCATAGAACAAATCGACAAGGTCGCCTGGGCATGCGACCTGCGCCCCTTGCTTTCCCAAGAGAATTTTCCTGGGAGTCTGGCGAAGGCTAAGTTGTAACACCCGATCCTTCGAGAAAGCCCTTACCAAGGTGCGCGCAGCCTGTTCCCAGTTGGTTACGATCTGCGCATAACCAAAACGGAATATTTTGTACCCGGCATCCTGAAGAACATTTTGCCGATGCAGGAAAGCCGTGAAGGACTCGGGAGATTTAAGCTTGCCGAAACCATCGATTTCGATGATGTAGTCGATTTCACCCGTAACCAAAAAATCGACATAGAAACCCTGAATTTGATGCTGAGGTTTAACCTTGCCAAAACGTGGGTAGAGCGCGGCGTCGTTCAAGACCCGTGCAAGCACATTCTTGACGAACTCGATTTCAAGAAAATTCTCGGAGCCTGCTGAATTTGGTTTGCTTGGCGCATGCCAGTTATCGAAGTAAGGATTACCGTTGAAGAAATCCCTATATACCTGCTGGAAGTTCGACGGCTTTGGAATATCCTCGATGTACGGAACATCCCAAGCTTTTTCAGCGTCGGGTTGTTGGTCATAAAACCGTGTCACGAACTCCCTGAGAGGTACCGGTAAGCAGCGTATTTTTCGTTCACCAAACTCGCGGATCCGCTGCTTGGTTTTGAAAGTGGCCAGCTCATCATCTAGCCTATACACCCCAAGGGCATAGGAAGGTAGATAAGCCAACAAATCGATGTCGCGACCTGACTCGCGTGCTTGAGGCTCTGCTGCGGCAGCGGGTACGGATTCAGGATAGGCTGCCGAATAGGCCAAATAGGCATCCGCCAACAAACGTGCATCTCGCAAGGCACCATGCAGGCCATGGGGTACATCAACACCCATGCGACGGGCGAATTCTTCAAGCGTGTTTCCTCGGAATGGATTGCCTGTTCGCTTCGATACCGCAAGAACGTCGATGACCCCTGAGCAATAGGTTTCAATCCTCAAGTCCAGCGACCCAAGGTGCCGCAGTTCCTGATTCAGAAATTTAAGATCGAATGGCGCGTTGTAGATCAGAAGCTCGGCGCCATCGATAAATTGAATCAGCAGCTGCCTGACATCAGCAAAACTCGGCTTATCGGAGAGAAAAGTGGTTGTAAGACCGTGGATCGCTACTACATCAGCAGAGACGGATCGATGTGGGTTGAGGTAAGTGTGAAATGTGCGACCCGTCAGCCGTCCATCAACAATCTCGACGGCACCGACTTCTATAACACGATCACCAGCTTCGGGCTTCAGTCCGGTGGTTTCAGTATCAAGTGCGATTTGGCGTGGCATACAGATGAGCGTCCCCTGGCCGTACTCTATTGATGCATTGGTAATTTTTTATATGATGTTACCAGCTTGCAGATCGTGCAGGCGCCGGCAGTAATATAGCCAAGAAGAGGCTCAAGAGATGAGCTTGATACAATACTCGCTAACATCGCATTTTTCCCAATGCTTTCCATGAACATCGCCCCGTCGTCTGGCCGATCCATTTCCACTTCGGCGGCCGATTGACCAACTGCTCGAATGGGCCGCCCTCCCATCGGTGGCCGGTCCTACCTGGTGCCTGCTCAACTCAGCGAACTCGAGTTGATGTGCGGGGCGATACGCGCTGGCGTACCCAACGAAAAAATATTTCGTCAGATTCTTGTCGATAATGCTTCGCCAGAAACCAGCAAGCTACTGTTCAAACAGCACATGGCGAAGTACGGCCCGGTGGATATTCCGGGATGTGCCCGGGAGGCAGCCTACCGATTGTGTAGCATTGAGTAAATATCGCGATCTGTATCCACTATGGCGTGATTTTTCTACCGCATACGCGAACGATACGCAGGTGAGTGCCAGTATTGCGACACAGGAGGTAATCACTCAACTGCCAGCAACCGGTTTGGCCGATGATGACTTGATCGAAGGCCAACACCGCCGAGCGACCGGTTCCCAATCGATTTTCCGCCACTCGCACCCGTCCATCTTTCGCGACGTCTATGTCTCTTCTTGGCCGTTGCCGGCCATCCACTATAGCTCGCCGTCTTTGCAATTTCGTTTTCCAACCATGGATTGCTCCAAACGGAGAGCTGTCGAGTTGATTCGCGACGGGACGAGCCAACCATAGAATGCCCATAGCCAAAATATTCAAGGGGGGGCTGGTATTTAGCGGCTTACGGTGCCGGTTTCTTGTGCGTCGGGCCAGGACTGGCTGGGAAGTTTTTGAACATCGTGTAGTGGCGCTTCAACCGGCTGACATAGGCTTTGTCACGGATCATTTGTTCAAATGCTACAAGGAAAGATGCCGAATACGCCGTTTGCGGATTCAGCGGGTCAAGGGTCGGCCGATCCCATTCGGCTGCATTCTTTGTCCCCGGAGACCAGGCGTTGTAGAAAGAGGCCTTTTCCCACCCGTAGCTGATTGTTGCCCAAACTTTGTCGCCACTGTGCCGGCCAAGAACGCGGATGATTACTCGGCGACAATCGCAACCCTTGTCGGCACAGTAGAACTCGACATAGCCATACTCGTCGGCAGGCACGTCGTTGCCAGCTGGAACGGTGAGCGTCCGCGTTTCCTGGAGCGCTATTTCGCCAAATCGTTCATAAAACGGAATCATTTCCATGGGTGGCTCCTGTGGCTTCTTATGCGAGCGTTTAATGATATTGCAGCTCGCATTGTGTTCGGCCCATCATTCGTGAAAACAAAATCCATGAATTGGCAGGTCAAACTCCAGTATCCGAAATCGGTTCAAGCAGCGCGGCCAGATCGGCATCGCTGAATTTGACGCTTCCTTCGTGATCTTCCGAGAGGATGCCGGCGGCGAGGTCGGCTTTTTTGTCCTGCAGGGCGAGGATTTTCTCTTCGATGCTGCCGGCGACGACGAGTTTGTAGACGAACACTTTTTTGCTCTGACCGAGGCGGTGAGCGCGGTCGGTGGCCTGGTTTTCGACCGCGGGGTTCCACCACGGATCGTAGTGGATGACGGTATCGGCGGCGGTCAGGTTGAGGCCGGTGCCGCCGGCTTTGAGGCTGATCAGGAAAATCGGCACCTCGCCTTCCTGGAAGCGGCGGATCGGCGTTTCGCGGTCGGTGGTGCTGCCGGTCAGCGTGACGAAATCAATTTTCCGGTTGGTCAGTTCGGTGGCAATCAGGTCGAGCATCGAGGTGAATTGTGAGAAGAGCAGTACGCGCCGGCCTTCTTCGACCATTTCGGGCAGCATGTCCATCAGCAGATCGAGTTTGGCGCGTTCCTTGACCTTCTGGGCGGCGTCGATCTTGACCAGACGCGGGTCGCAGCAGACCTGGCGCAGCTTGAGCAGGGCGTCGAGGATGACGATCTGGCTGCGCGCAAAGCCCTTGGCGGCGATTTCTTCGCGCACGCGGGCGTCCATCGCGCTGCGGACCGTCTCATAGAGATCGCGCTGGCCACCGTCGAGTTCGACCGTACGTACGATAATGGTTTTCTCCGGTAGCTCCTTGGCCACCTCGTCTTTCTTGCGACGCAACATGAAGGGTTTGATGCGGCGGGCGAGGAGGGCGCGGCGCAGGGTGTTACCCTGCTTTTCGATCGGCGTGCGCCAGGTGCTGGTGAAGTGTTTCGAGGTGCCGAGGAAACCGGGCATCAGGAAGTCGAACAGCGCCCACAACTCGCCCAGATGATTCTCCAGCGGCGTACCGGTCAGGCACAGGCGGTGCTCGGCACGGAACTGGCGTACCGCCTGCGAAGCCTGGCTGGCCGCGTTCTTGATCGTTTGCGCTTCGTCGAGAATGAGCAGGTGATAGCTGTGCGCGCCGAGCGCCTCCTGGTCACGCCAGAGCAAGGGGTAGGTGGTCAGGCAGATATCGTGTTCGGGAATGGCGGCAAAGCGTTCGGCGCGGCTCGGGCCGTGCAGCGAGAGCACGCGCAGGCCAGGTGCGAAGCGCTCGGCCTCGCGCTTCCAGTTGAAAATGAGCGAGGTCGGCATGATGATCAGCGAGGGCTTGTCGAGGCGGCCGGCTTCCTTCTCGACGAGCAGATGGGCCAGCGTTTGCGCCGTTTTTCCGAGACCCATGTCATCGGCCAGAATGCCGCCCAGTTCGTTCTCGCGCAGGTACTGCAGCCAGCCGAGGCCATCAAGCTGATAGGGGCGCAGTGTCAGCGCCAGGCCTTGCGGGGGACTCGCCGTGTGCGTGCTGCCGGCTCCCTGCAGACGGCGCGCCAGTTCGCCGGCGGCGTGGGTGCCGTGCAGCGTCCAGCCGGGCAGATCGCCGAGCGCGGCGAGTCGTGCCGCATCAGCACGCGGCAGGCGCAGCGTGGCAGCCCCGGACGGGCCGTCGAACAGGTCGATCAGCGTCCGCGCCAGCGGTTTGATGCGTTCGGCGGCAATGCGGATGCGTCCGCCGTTCGGGCCGTCCAGTTCGATTTGCTCGTCGTCGGCAATGTTGGCGATGCGCGCGCCGTCCAGCCAGCGCCCGTCGCTGCGAAACAGGCTGTACAGCAGCGGGGCCAACGGCAGGCGTTCGCCGTCGACGACGATGCCCATGTCCAGCCCGAACCAGCCGGCTTCGGTTTCAGACAGTTCGGCATCCCAGGATTCGACGGTGAGCACGTGATGGCGGAAATTGCTGGCCATGATCACTTGCCAGCCGGCAGCGCGCAGTATTGGCGCGATAGCGCCGGAGAAATCAAGCCAGGCCGCTTCGCTTTCCAGGCCATAAGCGGCCGGAGCGAAGCCGCCGGTGACGGAAACGCAGCCCGGTATTATGGGCAGGAAGCCGAAACTGGCGAGCGCGTCGAGCCGGGCCTTTTCCTGTTCCGGCTGGCGTCGGATGCGTACCGTCTCGCCGCCGCTGACGGTGACGTAATCCTGCGGATTCTGCGCCGACATCAGCGCTTCGCCATAGCTGAAGTCGATCTCGGCGTAATCGTAGTAACCGTTATTGAAGGTGCCGGCGTATTTGCGGTGTTTGTAGATCGCCCAGCAGCGCAGCGTATGCAGGGTGATGATCGGCTGCAGCGGAGCGTCTATCTCGCGTAGTTGCCCGACCGCGTCGGCGCTTGGCTGTGGGATGTCGGGCGCCAGTTCGGCCAGCGCGTTGACGACCAGCGGCAAGTCGATGGCTTCCAGCGGCGGCAGGCGAAACAGGGCATCGAGCAGCGGCGGCGGCGTTTTTGTTTCAACCGGGCCGGCTTCGCCAGCGTCCGGGTCGATAAACCACGGCGGGTCGATAAAGAGCAGGATGCTCGACGGTGGTCGCGTCACGAGGTGCGGAATCGTCTGTTGGCGCGTGTTGGCCTGCCAGGTGATCTCGCCGTGACGGGCGGACCCGGTACGCAGCGGTTTGAGTGCGGCTTTGTGCGGCTGCGCCATCTCGGCGCAGTAGTAACAGCGGCCGGAGGCCAGGGCGGCGGCGAGCAAGGGAGCAGCGAATTTTCCGGAAAGCTGGGCGGTGTCGCCGAGATAGCCTTTACCGCAGACCTTGAGCATCAGGCGAAAAACGTCGAGGTCGCTGTCGTCGGTGAATTGCGGCGGCGACAGCAGGGCGCGTTCGGCGTTGTTCCAGTCGCTGGTGTTGCGTTTGTCCAGGGCGTCCGCTTCGATGCGCCCCTTGACGGTTCGCAGGGCGAAATCCTGATAATAGGTGGAATGGCCAAGGAGATAATAGATGGCCTGGGTGGTTTTGGGCTTGGCTTTGGGTTTCTTTGCGGCTGTCTGGCTGGCTTTGCGAAGAGTTTCTACCCAATGCAGCAAGCTCGGGTTGACCGACGGTTTGCGTACGGACGGCGAGCGGGCAGCACGTTGTTCGAGCATGAACAGCAGCGCTGCGGCGGCGTGCGCACAGTTTTCTCCGGTCGAGCAATTGCACTCGCTTTCAATGGCGATTCTTGTTCCGCCGATAGCTTCGAAGTCATCAAGAAATATATCGACTTCAATGCGCGATCCGCCCTTGCCGCGCAGTTCGCACCACATATCGTCATTGCCCGACTCGACCTTGGCAATGCTGTCGATCAGGGCCGGCGCCGCGCGCAGCGTCTCCTCGGAGAAATTGGCTTCTATGTCCTGCAGCGTATAGCGATGATTGGGCGAGAGCATGGTCGATCAGTCCTGCACTGAGCTAAAAATGGACAAAACGGCACGGGGGCGTTTGAAAGTGTTGGTCGTTTTAAAAAAACCAACGGCGCGGTAGCCGTCTTGGAGCCAAGTATCACTGGGCGATTGCAGTGGTGGAGCCCAGCCGCCCATCGCGCAGATAAACTGCGCTCCAACAAAAACCGGTAGCCGCCGAGGATTTTTAGAACCAGACTGAACCGCAGCCAGTCGTTGGCAGGGAGTGCTGAAAATGATTAACAACCGCCCTGAAGGGCAATAAATACGGACATGTTCAAGCATGAGGCCGCGTAAGCCAATATCCATGCGGGTCTTGACGTAGTGTCTTTGGAGAGCGCCTTTTCATGCGGTGTTTAAAGGGTGCGCAATTCAAGAGACCAGCGCACCCTGCGGTGTTGCTTTAAGCCTGCAAGCTGAATTCGGAAACGTTGATGCTGGCGATTGGCCCGATGCTATCAACCAGAACCTTGAAATGTTCGGTGAGCATGTGCGCGTCGAGTGCGGCTTTGCTTTGCCATTGTTCCTGGATCACAAAACCGTGGTCGTTATTGTTGTCGGCAAGAAAATCATAACGAATGCAGCCATCTTCAGCGCGTGTCGGCGGCACAATCAACTCAATGGCCTTGCGCACTGACTGCGAGTGACCGGGATTGGCGTGCGCCGTGCAAAGGCGGCGCTTTTCCAGTGGGTGAAAGCCCCACCCGGCGAAATGCTCCAGCCGGAAGCACCCGGAGCAACTATG
>JAIFNM010000320.1 GCA_020047725.1 Betaproteobacteria bacterium | reverse complement strand
CACATGTTCCGTCCGGGGGAAGCCGCATGAATGTCTCTTCAAAAATCAACGCGCGTACCTTGCCGCTGATCGTCACCAGCCTGCTGTTTGCGCTCCTTTTCGGCTTCGGCTCGGTGTCCTACGACAGCTTCTTTTCAATGCAGGTCTTTCTTAACCTGCTGATCGATAATGCCTTCGTTACCGTCGTCGCCATCGGCATGACCTTCGTGATTCTTACGGGTGGCATTGACCTCTCTGTCGGCTCCATCGTGGCTCTGACAACGATGGTCACAGCATCCCTGGTCGAACACTATCACTGGAGCATCTATGGCGTGGTTCCGCTGGTGCTGCTCATGGGCTCCGCGTTCGGGATGATGATGGGCGTGCTGATCCATACCTTCAAGCTGCAACCCTTCATCGTCACGCTGGGTGGCATGTTCCTGGCGCGCGGGCTGTGCTACGTCATCAGCATCGATTCGATCTCGATTACCGATGAGACCTATGCGGCCATCTCGCAATACCGCGTCGGGACAGACGATGCGTCGGTGTCGATCAGCGCCGTCATCGCGCTGCTGACACTGGTTTTCGCTATCTATCTCGCCCAATACACGCGCTTTGGCCGCACCGTCTATGCCATTGGTGGCAATGAGCGTTCGGCCCTGCTGATGGGTTTGCCGGTCGGACAGACCAAGATTCTGGTCTATACCCTGAGCGGGTTCTGCTCCGCACTAGGCGGCATCCTGGTGACCTTCTACATGCTCTCCGGCTATGGACTGCACGCACTTGGCCTGGAAATGGACGCCATCGCCGCGGCCGTGATCGGCGGCACACTGCTGACCGGTGGCGTCGGCTATGTCGCCGGCTCGCTAGTCGGCGTGCTGATTCTTGGCGTCATCCAGTCACTGATCGCGTTCGATGGCACCCTAAGTTCATGGTGGACACGCATCGCCATCGGCGTGCTGCTGTGCCTGTTCTGCCTGATGCAACGTTTCTTTGAACGTGGTGGAATGAATCTTGGCTTCCTGTTCTCGTACTGGAAAAAGCCTGCGGAATCAGAATCCAGCTGAAAGGACGATAGCCGATCAGTATTGCCCTGAAAGGCAATAAAGACGGCCATCTTCGAAACATGCACCGGGAGAGGCTTTATTCATGTGCATCTACGGGCATCATTAATATGGACAAATTTGCTCATTGGAGATCAGCCCTACCATAATTTCAACGTACGCTTGCTGGTGCCTTAAAATGTGAGGTTCAGACTCTCAAATCATTGGAATAGCACAAAATGTTTGACCCGACCGACCACCCGCATCGCCGCTTCAATCCATTAACCGGTTCTTGGGTTCTGGTTTCTCCACACCGCGCCAAGCGCCCCTGGCAGGGCCAGCAAGAAACCCCTGATCGCAGCAGCCGCCCGGCGCACGATCCCGACTGTTTCCTGTGTGCTGGTAACCTGCGCGTTACCGGCGAACGCAACCCGGACTACAGCGGAACCTTTGTTTTTACCAATGATTTCGCGGCACTGACGACCGATGCTCCTGATGCGCCGGAATCGTCGAATCCACTCTTCCAGACCGGCAGCGCGCGCGGCACCAGCCGCGTCATCTGTTTCTCACCCGATCATAGCAAAAGCCTGCCGGAATTAGCGCTGCCAGCCATTGCGCAGATCATCGAAACCTGGTGCGAACAAAGCACGGAACTCGGCGCGCTTTACCCATGGGTGCAGGTCTTCGAAAACAAGGGCGCGATGATGGGTTGCTCCAACCCGCACCCGCATGGGCAGATCTGGGCCAACAGCTTCCTGCCCAACGAAGCGACCAATGAGGACAAGAATCAGCGCGCTTACTTCGCCGCGCACGGCCGTCCGCTATTGCTCGACTACGCCGCTCAGGAATCAGGCGGAGCCCGCGTCGTCGTCGAAACCGAACACTGGCTCGCTGTCGTACCTTACTGGGCGGCGTGGCCGTTCGAGACGCTGTTGCTGCCGAAGGCCCACGTTCGCCAGTTACCGGATCTCGACAGCCCGCAACGGAAGGATCTCGCGCTGGCACTGAAAAAACTGACCAGCCGCTACGACAACCTGTTCCAGTGTTCCTTTCCCTACTCGATGGGCTGGCACGGCGCGCCATTCAACAATGAGGACGACGACCACTGGCAGGTACACGCGCACTTCTACCCGCCACTGCTGCGTTCCGCCACCGTGCGAAAATTCATGGTCGGTTACGAAATGCTGGCCGAAACCCAGCGTGACCTGACGCCCGAACAAGCCGCCGAACGCCTGCGCGCGCTCAGCGACATTCACTTCAACGAAGTCTGAACATGAACCAATCCATGTCACCAATAGAAAAAACCCGATCCGCCTTTGCCGCCGCCTTTTCGGCCCAAGCAGGGCTGACCGTGCAAGCACCGGGACGCGTCAATTTGATCGGCGAACACACCGATTACAACGGCGGCTTCGTCCTGCCCTGTGCGATCAATTATCACACCGCCATTTCCGGCTCGTCGCGCAGTGACCGACGGGTGCGTGTCAGTCATCTCCGTTGACTACGGAAATGAGCAAGACGAGTTCGATCTGGACGCGCCGATTGAAGCCCTCAGCGACCGTCTCTGGGCAAACTACGTGCGTGGCGTGGTCAAACATTTGCTCGAAGCCGGCTACACGCTCGGCGGAGCAGATATGGTCATCAGCGGCAATGTCCCGCAAGGCGCCGGCCTAAGCTCCTCCGCCTCGCTAGAAGTTGCCGTCGGACAATTCTTCAAGTCTCTCAACAAGCTTGAAATCAGTCCGACCGAAATCGCTCTGATTGGCCAACGCGCGGAAAACCGCTTCGTCGGGTGCAACTGCGGCATCATGGATCAACTGATCTCGGCGCAAGGGGAAGCCGATCATGCTCTACTGATCGACTGTCGCAGCCTCGTCACGCAGTCGGTTGAAATGCCACGCGACATCGTTGTGGTGATCATCAACTCCAACGTCCAGCGCGGTCTGGTCGGTAGCGAATACAATACTCGCCGTCAGCAATGCGAAGAAGCCGCACGCTTCTTCGGCGTCAAAGCCTTGCGGGATGTCGATCTGCCGAGCTTTGAAGCACGAAAGGCTGGGCTTGATCCGGTCGTAGCCCGCCGTGCCCGCCATATCATCACGGACAGCCAGCGGGCAATCGATCTGTCGTTTGCCCTGAAAACAGGGGACCTCACCCGCATAGGACAGTTGATGGCCGACTCGCACGCCTCGATGCGCGACGATTTCGAAATCACCGTCCCGCCTGTCGACGCCTTGGTCAACATCGTCAAGCAGGTACTGGGCGACGCAGGTGGAGTTCGCATGACAGGTGGCGGATTCGGCGGCTGCGTGGTCGCCTTGATGCCTCAGAATTTAGTCGATCCAGTACGTGCCGCCGTCTCGGCGAAATACCGCGCTGCCAGCGGTCTGAGCGCCTCGATCTACGTCTGCCATGCCTCTGCAGGCGCCAGCATCGTCGGCTGATTTACATCAACAGGCGCTGAAACGATAAATCAGCGCCGATTCTCCAAGCATGCGTGGCAGAGGTAGACCAACCTCTGCCAGCCATGCGCCATGCGCATGCACCGGTTCTCCCAGACCCGCGGCCGCTACGAGCAATGCATCATTGAGCGGTGAACTCGTCCATTCAGCGAGCGTTGGATCAAGTCGACGGACGATGTAGCCAATTGCTTTATCGAGGAAAGGCAGACGTAAGGGCGGCGTATAACGGTGCGTTGTCGGTGTCAGGCGATAGACGAAAACGATGACCTCGTCGCGTGCCTGCTCGTCACCATGCGCTTGCCAGACAACACCATCGCCCACCTCGCCGCACCAGACGCGCCCGTGGTGCAAGCGCTCGCGCAGTTCCTTGTAGAGAGCGATCCATTGTTTCAGCGCTGCGCGCTGTTCGGCGTTCAGATGCCGCACGTCTGTCTCGATGCCCAGATGGCCGGGCAAGGCGACGCCGGCACGGAAGTTCAGCGACTGGCTGCGCCCCGTCGTATGCGCCGGTGCCGGTCCGATATGGGCGCCGAGGATCTCCGGCGGGAAGAACTGTAACGCACCGCGCTGGATCGCCACGCGCGAAACGGCATCATTGCAGTCGCTGGTCCACACGCGATGGGTATGTGCCAGCACGCCAAAGTCGATGCGTGCCCCGCCCGAGGCACAACTCTCGATTTCCACCGCCGGATGCGCCGCGCGCACCCGCTCGAGCAACGCATAGAAGGCGTGCACAAACGAACGGTAGGCCGCGCGCCCCTGCGCATCGCCGGCCGTTGTCAGGTCGCGGTTCATGTCCCACTTCAGGTAGCTGATCGGCACGCTGCGCAGAATCGTATCGAGACGAGAAAACAGGTAATCGCCTACCTCGGGCCGCCCCACATCGAGCACCAGCTGATTGCGCATCGTCAGCAACGGACGCCCTTCAAGTTGCAGTACCCAGCCCGGATGCGCGCGGAATAGCTCGCTGTCCGGGTTGACCATCTCCGGCTCGACCCACAGGCCGAACTCCATGCCCCGCTCCAGCACATGCTGAGCGAGCGGCAAGAGGCCATCCGGATACTTGTCTTCGTCCGGCCACCAGTCGCCGAGCGCCGCGCGGTCGTGGTGGCGCCCGTGGAACCAGCCGTCGTCGAGCACGAAACGCTCGACGCCGATATCCGCCGCGGCGTCGACCAAGGCCTTGAGCTCGTCGAAGCGGTGATCGAAGTAAACGGCTTCCCAGGTATTCAGATGCACCGGACGCAGCCGCATCTTGCCGCCCGCCCAAGGAAGCAGACCGCGCACAGCCGCATGAAAATTGGCGGCGAGTCCATTAAGGCCAGCGGTTGAGCAGGACGCATAGAGCACCGGCGAAGCGAGCGCTTCCCCCGGAGCCAGACGCACTTCGCCCGGTGCCAGCCATTCTCCCATCTGCCACTGGAATTGGCCATCGTGCAACCACTCGATGCATTGCCGGTGATTGCCTGACCACGCGAGATGAGCACCAAAAACGGTGCCGGTATGCTCGGTCGCCCCCGGCAGCGTGACCACCGCTCCCGGGAAGGTATCGTGCGATGTACGGCCGCGCCGGTTCTCGCGCTGCCACAGGCTACGCGAAAGCGCCTCCGTCTGTAACTGGAATTCGTTTGCCCATTGTCCGAAATAGGAGCGCACCTGACCAGCACTTCCAGGCAGAGGAAGCGTTCCGGCGGCGAGCCACTGTACGTCAAGCACATTCGTACCGTCATTGACGAGGCGACTATGCAGACGAAGCACGTCATGCGTATCGAGTTCCAGTTGCACGGCGAGGCTCAACTGCGCTAC
Source organism: Betaproteobacteria bacterium (assembly GCA_020047725.1). Classification (GTDB taxonomy): domain Bacteria; phylum Pseudomonadota; class Gammaproteobacteria; order Burkholderiales; family Rhodocyclaceae; genus Propionivibrio. Next base: position 11,136 of record JAIFNM010000320.1, on the reverse strand, counting down.
TGGGTCGTTCAGATGTACGATGAGCGCCAGCCCTGCCTTCACCCATTCCACTCGGCATTCAGTGAAGTTCTGGGCAAACTGCGTCCCTGCCCGATGCGCCAGCAAGGCCGTCTGACCGTACCAGCCAACTCCGAACGTCGGCGCTACCGACAACGGTTGATCGAATTCCATCGTCGATGGCGGGATCGCCCGGCCATCACGCAACGGGACGACAGGAAGACAATCGGTGGGCAAGCGGGGGCCCCAGTAACGCCAGAGCGGGGCCTCGCCTGGGCGGGTTTCCAGAACAGCACTGGTATCCGTTCCGTGCAGGACGAGAAATTGACAGACAGATTCGGCGGGATGAGTACTCATGATTCTGAACTCAAAAACGTGTTTGCAAAAATGAACGGGGCCGGATTGCTCCGGCCCGCGTGTGACTCTTCAACTACAGCGCACAGTCCTTGCTCACCGGATCAGTAGATCCGCTTTCCGGCCTTGTCGAAAAGCAAGGCCGCATCGGTCCGGAAGCGGGCATCAAACTGCTGACCGGACTGCAGATCACGACCGTGCTTGGTTTCAATGACCACCATCGCGCCTGTTGCAGAACGTGCGTAGGCGAAGGTTTCACCTCCCAGGTGTTCGAGCATGTCGATCGTCAAGCTTAGCAGTCCTTCACCATCGTCGTGGAAGTGTTCGGGACGCACGCCAAGCGAGACATCGGATCCGACGGCCGGCATCGATCCCTTGAGCGGAATGGCCACGACCGCGTTGTCGAAGGCGGGCAGTTCAACATGACAGCGCGAACCGTCACAGGCTTTGACGCGCCCGTCAAAGAAGTTCATGCGCGGTGAGCCGATGAAACCTGCGACGAAGGTATTCGCCGGGTTGTCGTAGAGTTCGAGGGGCGCGCCGACCTGTTCGATGATGCCGGCTCGCAGAACCACGATCTTGTCGGCCAGGGTCATCGCTTCGACCTGATCGTGTGTCACGTAAACAATCGTCGTTCCGAGTTCGCGATGCAGACGGGCGATCTCGATGCGCATATGGACGCGCAGTTCGGCGTCAAGATTGGAGAGCGGTTCGTCAAACAGGAAAACCTTCGGCTGGCGCACGATGGAACGTCCGATCGCCACACGCTGACGCTGACCGCCGGAAAGCGCCTTCGGCTTGCGCTCCATCAGGCTTTCCAAGCCTAGAATCTTGGATGCAGAATTGACTTGTCTGTCAATTTCGTCCTTGGGGACCTTGGCATACTTGAGCGCAAAGCTCATATTTTCGCGCACCGTCATGTGCGGATAGAGCGCGTAGGACTGGAAGACCATGGCAATGCCGCGCTTGGAAGGATCAATGTCGTTCATCACCTCACCGCCGATGCGCAGTTCGCCAGAGGTTATATCCTCCAGGCCGGCAATCATGCGTAGCAAGGTTGATTTCCCGCAACCTGACGGCCCCACGAACACGACGAACTCGCCGGCGGTTATATCGAGATCCACGCCTTTGATGACATCGACTGGCCCAAAGGACTTACGAATATCGGTCAGTTTTACATCAGCCATGATTCACTTCTCCAAAGGCCTGTGGCCTGTCCAGTTCAATTTGAATGAGTGTCGCTCGTCTTACTTTGCGCGCAATGAAAGCCGTTGCTGCCCCAACCTTCGGGTCGATACGGTAACGACGAGTTCGCCTTTTTCCCCGGTCGTTTCGATCCAGAAACCTCCGATACCGGCCTTGAAGGCAATGGCGTCCGGCCCGAGCAATCGCGCCGGGCCATCCACTTTGATCGTCAGCACATCGTCAAAAACGGGGAGCACGTTTCCGAGTTGATCCAGCGCACGAACGATGAAGCGTGTGGAATCCTTTTCGCCCGCGTAAAGCTCGACGTCGTCGGATTGGAGTTGCAATGACGTGGCTATCGCGTTGCCGGAAAAGTGGATCTCGGAGACCGCCTTGCCATCAACAAATCCTGTAATCCGTCCGTCCTGCCAGCGCATGCCCCAAGCACCGAGTTCTGCCATATCGACAAAGCGGCTGTCGACAATCACTGGGGGATGAGGCAGGTGAGGATAGGTAACGCGATCGGGCTCGATACGCTTGCTTGGAAAATCGCCGAACTGAAACTCGACGTAATCGCAGTTGGTCAGCACAATCATCGGCAGGGCCTCGCAGCGATCCTTCTCGCCACGCGCCCAGAAGGTCACCGGCTTGAGTACGACATCCTCGGACGGCTCGCACTGGCTGGCGTAAACGTAAGCCGCAAATTTCGGTTCACGGAAGATATCGAGCACGCCATGATGGCAAATCCGGTCGCCCGCACCAAAGTCCCTGTGCGTGTTGTAGTCAGCCATGCACCAGCCGATGCTGCCGGAGATCTTTGCGTCCGAATAGGCCTTGTCGAGCACCTCAAGATAACGCGTAACGTGCTCGGACTGGCGCACTTCCGGATCGGTCCGTTTGGTCGGGAACATATGTCCGTTAAACTCGGTCACCATGTACGGCAAAGCCAGAGCATTACCGGTCACCGTGTGCTGATCGCGGAGCACAGCCGGTTCGCGACCCGACAGAAACTCGGGGCTGGCGCTATGATTGAAGTCGTTCATTGTAAAGACGTCTTCAAGGAACTCGCTGTTCTCGTGGCAGCGCACACCGGCGGTCTGGCGTGTGGAATCGAGTTCGCGGGCAACGCGGTTGGTTTCGGCGTAAAAGTCGTGACTATCGGGCGATTCGTTGATGCGCACGCCCCACAGAATGATCGACGGATGGTTCCAGTCGCGCTCGATCATGCGGCGCACATTGCTGATGGATTCCTGCTTCCAGACATCCCCGCCAATATGCTGCCAGCCGGGAATCTCTTCGAAGACCAACAGCCCCAACTCGTCGCACTTATCGAGAAAATACGACGACTGCGGATAGTGTGAGGTACGTACGAGGTTGCACTTCAGCGTGTTCTTGAGGATTTCTGCGTCTTTTTCCTGCGCCCGGCGGCCCATGGCGTACCCCACATAAGGGAACGACTGATGGCGATTGAGACCGCGAATCTTCAGCTTCTTGCCGTTAAGGAAGAAGCCTTCGACGGTAAAGGAGGCGGTGCGGAAGCCGAACCGAATTGCCAGTTCGTCGCGCCCATGCGCGGTCATCAGCGTTAGTTTGAGACGGTACAGGCGTGGCGCATCGAGTTGCCACAAATCCAACCCGGCCAGGTTCTCCAACTTGATCTGCGCAGACTCAGCGGAGACGTCAATCTGTTTCTGATTCAAGACAAGGCCGTCCGTCGAACAGAGTTCAACGAGCAGTGTTCCGACGACGGGATGCCCGCACGGATTGTTGAATTGGCAAGCGACGCTTACTGCCTTGGCGTCGCTCATTTCATTTCCGGTTTCGACCTTGACTTGCCCGATTGAAACCGGATCGGTCACTTTGAGCCATACGTCGCGATAGATACCGGCATAGGTCAGATAATCGATCTGGCCACCGAAAGGCGGAATCTCTGGATTCTCCGTCCCGTCGACCTTAACGGTGATCAGGTTATCGCCCGGTTCCAGATAATCGTTCAGACGTATCACGAAGGGTGTGTAGCCGTCCCGATGCGATCCGGCTTCCTTTCCATTGATCCACACCACCGAATCGGCCATCGCGCCGTCAAAGACCAACACGACTTCCTTGCCTTGAAACGCGGAGTCCCACGCCAGGACCTTCTGGTACGCGAAGGCCTTCTGAAATGAATTCTCGTCAAAATAGTTGAGTTCCAGATCAACCGCGTTGTGCGGCAGACGAACCGGAGCACCCGTACCCAAGCTCGCGATCAGGTCCGAAGAGAATGCCGGATGGAAAATCCAGCCGGAGTTGAATGTGGTGACGGTGCGCATGATTACCTTATTTAACAGACCCGAGCATGCCCTGGACGAACTGGCGCTGCATCGCGAAGAACACAAGGAGCGTCGGCAGAGTCGCCAGTACCGTAGCCACCATGATGACTCCAAAATCTGGGGAATAGGACGAGCCAAGCGACGAAATGGCGAGCGTGATTGTCTTGAGTTCGTTGGACTGAAGCACGATCAACGGCCACAGGAAGTTGTTCCAGGCCGTCATGAACACGATGATGAACGCCGCCGCATAGGTCGAGCGCATCACGGGGACATAAACAAACAGAAAGATCTGCCATTCCTTTAGACCGTCAACACGCGCCGCGTCGCGCAGCTCGGATGGAAACGCCTTGGTACTCTGGCGGAAGTAGAAAATGATGTACGCCGAAGCCACGGCCGGCAAGATCACCGCCATGTGGGTATCAAGAACATCCGCCGTCGCCAGAAGGGTGAACAAGGGGATCATCAAAGCAGCAAACGGGACCATCATCGACAGCAACAAGGCCTGATAAACACGCTCGCGCAACGCCGAGCGGAATATTTCAAAGCCATAACCCGCCATCGACGAGATCAACAAGGTGAAGAATGAACCCACAATGGCGATCTTTGCCGAGTTCAGGAAAATCTGCCCGACATCAAACAGTTCGGAGAGCTTCGCGAAGTTATCGAAGAATGCGGAACCAAAACTGATTTTTCCTTTGGTAACGTCAGTATTGGTGTTGGTCGCACCGATCATCATCCAGACAAACGGGAACAAGGACAGAAAGGCCATCAGCACCAGAAATACGTAGGTGCAGGCCATACGGATGGTTTCAGGAAGATTTTTCATCAGTCGCGCTCCCGAGCGGCGTAGAACTGGACGAAGGCGAGAATGGCCACCAGGACAACGATGACGTAGGACACTGTCGCCGCATATCCAAAATTCGGCACATAGCGGAAGGACAGTTTGTAGATATAGAGTGACAGCGTCAGGGTCACGTCCGAAATCAATCCGTTAGTGATGTTCATCGGCTCGTCGAACAACTGCAAGGTGCCGATGGTCGATGTGACGGTCGTAAAGAGAATCACCGGCTTAAGCATGGGGACGGTTATCGAGAGAAAGCGCCGCGTCGCGGAAATGCCGTCGATGCGCGCAGCTTCGTAGATCGACTTGTCGATGTTCTGCATCGCAGCCAGATAAAAAATCATGTTGTAACCGGTCCAGCGCCACGTGATCGCGGTGATCACCACGACTTTCGCCCAGAACGGGTCGCTCAGCCAGGGAATCGCCTCGGAGATGAGCCCCAACTTGAGAAGGATCGAGTTAACGAGGCCATCATAGGAAAACATGCTTTTGAAAAGAACTGAATAAGCCACCAGCGAGGTTACGCACGGCAAGAAGACGGCGGTACGCAGGATCCCGCGGAACCTGAGGTTTGGCATGTTCAGACAGGACGCCATGATCAAGGCCAGCACGATCATGATGGGCACCTGAACGATCAGGAAAATGAATGTATTGGTCAACGCGATAAGGAAAATCGGATCGCTGAATAAGCGTTCGACGTTCCCGGCTCCGACAAACTTCATGACCGAGCCTTGCCCCGAGTGCAGAGATAACCAGAGCGATTTTACGATCGGGTAGGCCATAAATACGCCGATCAGCGCAATGGACGGACCGACGAAAAACCAGCCGTTCAGTTCGCGATACCGGCGAGAGCCGGTTCTGGCCACTGTTGTCATGAGGAACCTCCGGAGCAATTCGACCGGGGTGGGCGATCAGGCCCACCCCGGACAAGTTGGTGCACTGCTAGATCAGGATTTAATGCTTACTTGATTTGTGTGGCGAGCTGATTATGGATGTTTTCCAGAATCTTATCAGTCGGTGTTCCCTGCATCAGCGCCGGTAGTTGCGAAGCCATCGCGGCATCGGCTTCACCTGTAAACATGCCGTAGTTCACGCTCGGAACCTTGGCCATCCAGTCACTGAAGCTCTGCCATACCTTGTCGCCACCAAAGAACGGATCGGCGGCGGAATACGCTTTGCCACCGCGTGAAGCGGTCAGCGTACCGACTGCACCACGACCATCAAGAATATTCTGATAGAAGTCGACGTCCTTCGCCCAGACTTCGTTCAGGAAGTCGATTGCTGCAGCCTTTTCCTTGCCACCGGCAAGGACGTACCAGCTGGAGCCGCCCAGATTAGAGGCATTGACGGAACCCGGAGTACCCAGGGACGGGGTCGGTGCAACACGCCATAGACCGGACTGGCTCTTCTCAGCCTTGACTGATCCCGTGATCCAGACGCCCGAGGTAATCGAAGCGACATCACCCTTGTTCAAAGCCGCCACCCACTCAACCCAACCAGAGGTCTGTTTGACAATACCAGACTTGAACAGCTTGGCCTGGGCTTCGAGCGCACCCTTGAGCGCTGCGTTGCCCTTGACGTCGAGCTTGCCGTCCTTGTCGAAATACCAGCGACCACCGGACTGCATCATCACGCGGACCATACCGCCATCGCTAGGATCGAGCGCCAGCATCTTCTTGCCGGTAGCAGCTTCAACCTTCTTGCCGATCTCGATGTAACGGTCCCATGTGATGTTCTGCATGTCCTTTTCGGTAAAGCCGGCCTTCTCGATCAGGTCCTTGCGGTAGAACATGCCCGTGACGCCCGAATCGAACGGCAAGCCATAGACCTTGCCGTCAACTGTCATCAGATCAACCTTGTACTTGGCGAAACCGCCGTGATCGATCTTGCCTGACAGCGGCTCGAATGCGCCAGGGAATGAGCGCAGGTACTTCGGCGCGTTGTAGTCTTCGACCAAAACAATGTCCGGCAGCGACTTGGTGGCACCCGATGCCAGCTGGGTTTGCAATTTCTGCTCGACGTCGGCCTTAGCCATATCGACGATCTTGAATGTCACGTCGGGATGCTTCGCCGTGTAACGCGCGCCAGCTTCTTTCATGATCGCGATATTGAAATTCGGGTCCCACGCCCAAACGGTGACTTCTTTGGCAGACACTGCGCTGGCGGTCATCAGACCGGTTGATGCAAGAACAAGACCGGCCATCATCGAGAGGGTCGTTCGCTTCGTGAAGTTCATGGTGTTCCTTTCAGTTAAACAATTAGATATCCCCGCATTTCAACTTACACGCCCGGCATCTCCTGGATTTTGTGAGGCGCGCCCGCTGGTTATACCGTTTAAATTCTTCAATAACGAACATTTAACCGGTTAAATTCAGCCGTTCGCGAAATATACTTACCATTTTTCGAACTTGCAATAGGTATTTTCGGATATTTCGAAAAATTTTAGCGGTTAAAATATTGCATCTCCACCGCGTTGTAGAATTGCTTGCCGACCTTTTCCCGGTGACCAGCTACGAATACCGCGCTGACAACAACTACAAAGAAATTGAACATGGCGACATTAAGCGAAGTGGCACAAATCGCGGGCGTAACGACCGCTACGGTATCGAATGTTCTGCGCAATCCCGACAAGGTGAAGCCGTCGACGGCAAAACGTGTCAAAGCGGCAATTGCCGCCACAGGCTATAGACCTAACCTGATGGCGCGAGCATTGTCTGAGGGAAAGTCATCGATGGTTGCCATCGTGCTACCGAACATCATCAACCCGTACTACCCCGAATTTGTGAGGATCGCCGAGCGAGTTGCGCGGCAGCGCAAATACTTCCTCATGGTCTGCAATACAGACGAACAGACCGAAATCGGGCGTGCTTACATCAAGCAGATTGCCGGGACTCTGGCAGACGGGGTGCTGGTTCTGCACACTGGCATCAGTACCTCCGAGATTCTTGAACTCAAGGGCGGAAGACGATCACCTATCGTGCTCGCCTCTGAAGAAACAGTAGTATTCCCCGATACGATTCCGCACGTGGTCGTCGACTTCCGGTTGGCAGGACTGATCGCCGGTCGGCACCTTCTCGAGCTCGGACATCGCCGCATTGGAGTCATCGTCGGCCAGGGTTGTGATGGCATACAGCACCTCAGGCGCGAAGGCTTCAGGGACGCTCTTGCCGAGGCTGGAATGAGCCTCGAGGAAAAAGATGTGCGCTACATCCTTGATTCCGTATCCGGCGGCCAACAGGGGGCCCTTTCTTTGCTTGACGCTGACCCTGATCTCACCGCCATCTTTGCCACCAACGACCTGCTCGCGTACGGCGCGACCCAAGCCTTGGCTGATGCAGGAGTCCGCGTTCCTGACGATGTATCAATTATTGGCATTACCGATATCCAGTTGGCTCAGGATATGCGGCCAGCCTTGACGACAGTCGCTCTAAATATTGAAGACGTCGCCAGAGCATCGATCAACCTGCTCTTGGACATGATCGAAGACCCCGAGCATCAACCGACGCTCGTTCGCATCCCAGACCCACGGTTGATGGTCAGAGCATCAACCGGCTGCGTCCGTCGAAAAAAAAGGCTCGTTTCAGCTTGACCAGGCGGCCAAGAACTCACGCCAATGCGGCTTGTCCAGCCGTTCCAGTTCATTCCGGACGAAGCTGATTTCGGTATCGTATTCAGCGCGGGACAACTCGCCGCGCATCAAGCGGAAGCGTAGCGAAACAAGATAGGTGTTCATCACGTCGGTTTCGCAATAATCGCGAATCCCGGCAATCTCACCGTTCTGCCAGGCCTCCCAGACCTTGCTGCCATCCATGCCAAGCTTGCCCGGAAAGCCTATCAACTTGGCCAGAGCATCAAGTGGCGCGCTGGCGCGGGGCTGGTACATGGCCAGTAGATCCATCAAATCCAGATGGCGCGTGTGATAACGACTAATGTAGTTATTCCATTTGAAATCACGGCTGTCGCCGTAATCGCCGTCACCCAGATCCCAGTACCGCGGAGCCACAACACCGTGTATCAGCCCGCGATAATGCAACACCGGCAGGTCAAAGCCGCCACCATTCCAGGAAACGATCTGTGGGGTGAATTTCTCGACGCCGTCGAAGAAGCGTTGAATGATCTCGCCCTCACTCTGTTCGGGTTCCGCGAGCGACCACACTCGAAGATCTTTGCCGACGCGTAACGCGCAGGAAATGACCGCAACCCGCTGCAGATGATGGGGCAAGAAATCGTTGCCGCTCTGTGCACGACGCTGCTGGAAAGCCAGTTCCGCCACTTCGGCATCGGACAGCGTCGCGTCGAGATCGTGCAGACGGCGCAAGCCCGGCACGTCAGGGATGGTTTCAATATCAAAGACGAGAACTGGATTCATATCAGCCCGGAAAAACGCCGGTGGAAAGATAACGATCACCCCGGTCGCAGATGATGGTGACGATGGTGGCATTCTCGATTTCGCGCGCCATTCTCAAAGCGACGGACACGGCGCCACCGGAAGAAATCCCGGCGAAGATACCTTCTTCGCAAGCCAGACGCCGCGTCATTTCCTCGGCATCACCTTGCGATACTGATTCAACACGATCCACGCGTGCACGATCATAAATCTTGGGCAGATAGGCTTCCGGCCATTTGCGGATTCCCGGAATCTGCGAGCCCTGTTCCGGCTGACAGCCGACGATGCAGACGGCCGGATTCTGTTCCTTGAGATAACGCGAAACACCCATGATCGTCCCGGTCGTACCCATACTGCTGACGAAGTGCGTGACCTGCCCTTCCGTCTCGCTCCAGATCTCGGGGCCGGTACCTTCGTAATGCGCCAGCGGATTATCCGGGTTGGCGAATTGGTCGAGAATGATGCCGCGCCGTTCGTCGCGCATCTTCTCGGCGACGTCACGCGCCAACTCCATGCCACCATCCTTGGGCGTCAGCACCAGTTCAGCACCAAACGCCCGCATGGCCTGCCGACGCTCGACGCTCTGGTTTTCCGGCATGACGAGAAGCATCCGGTACCCTCTCATTGCCGCCGCCATCGCCAGCGCAATGCCGGTGTTTCCGGACGTCGCTTCGATCAACGTATCGCCCGGTCTGATGTCACCACGCTGTTCAGCGCGACGGATCATGGAAAGCGCGGGTCTGTCCTTAACTGATCCGGCCGGGTTGTTGCCTTCCAGCTTGGCCAGAATAATGTTCCCGCGTGCCTCTATGGCTGCACCAGGCAAACGCTTCAGGCGAACCAGCGGCGTACCGCCAACGTAATCTTCCAGCGTTTTATACACGGCCATTCAACCATTGAACGTATTGTGCGACACCTTCTTCGACGCTGGCAAACGGCGCATCGTAGCCAGCCTGGCGCAGCTTGGTAAGATCAGCCTGGGTGAAGCTCTGGTACTTGCCCTTGAGTGCATCAGGAAAAGGAATGTACTCGATGAACCCCTGTTCGAGCAGCGCGCCTAGCGACTCCTTCGGTTCCCCCGTCAGTCCGCGACAACTGTTCACGTTGGCCATAGCAAGCTCGTTGAAGCTTTGCGCACGTCCGGTTCCCAAGTTGAATATTCCTGATTTTTCGGGATGATCGAGGAAAAAGAGATTCACCTTGGCGACATCGCCGACATAGACGAAATCGCGTTTCTGCTCGCCGTTGAGGTAGCCATCACAACCTTCGAACAGCTTGACCTTATGGTCGGCACGGAACTGGTTATAGTGATGGAAAGCCACCGAGGCCATGCGTCCCTTGTGTGATTCACGCGGGCCGTACACGTTGAAATAGCGAAAGCCGACGATCTGCGATGACGCTTCCGGCAAACGCTGACGTACGATCTGGTCGAAAAGAAATTTGGAGTAGCCGTAAACGTTGAGCGGTGATTCAAGATGCCGCTCCTCCCTGAACTCGCTGCTACCGCCATAGGTTGCCGCGCTCGAAGCGTAGAGAAACTGCACTTCCTGGTCGATACACCAGTCGAGCAGACCAAGCGAGTAACGGAAATTGTTTTCCATCATGTAATGCCCGTCGGTTTCCATCGTGTCCGAACATGCACCTTCATGGAAAATGGCATCGACGTCACCGTCGAAATACCCGGACAGAAGTCGCTCGATGAATTCATGCTTGTCGAGGTAATCGACAATCTCGCAATCGACCAGGTTTTTGAATTTATCAGCACGAGTCAGATTATCGACCGCAATGATCTTGCTCACCCCACGCTCGTTAAGCGACTTGACGAGGTTGGAACCGATAAAACCGGCTGCACCGGTAACGATGGTATACATGGAGTTCTCCTCAGTTCAGTGCCGTATCAAGTTCGTCACGTGTCACTACCGCCGTACCCAGCTTGCCGACCACAACGCCGGCAGCCACATTCGCCACATGAATCGCACGTTCCCAATCAGCGCCATGTGCCAGCATGACGGCCAACGTTGCGATGACCGTGTCACCGGCGCCAGACACATCAAACACTTCGC
>JAIFNM010000224.1 GCA_020047725.1 Betaproteobacteria bacterium | reverse complement strand
GACCTGTCGCTGTGGAACAAGAAGGACAGCCGTATCATTACCCTCTCGGGCGGCATGAAGCGTCGCCTGCTGATCGCCAAGGCGTTGTCGCACGAACCCAAGGTGCTGTTTCTCGACGAACCGACCGCCGGCGTCGACGTCAATCTGCGGCGCGACATGTGGCAACTGGTGCGCTCGCTGCGCGAAACCGGGGTGACCGTCATTCTCACCACGCATTACATCGAAGAGGCCGAAGACATGGCCGACCGTATCGGCGTGATCAGCCACGGCGAGATCATTCTGGTCGAAGACAAGACGGAACTGATGCGCAAGCTCGGCAAGAAACAGATGACGCTGCATTTGAAGTCGCCACTTGAGCGTCTGCCGCCAGAACTCGCCAACTACCGGCTGGAGTTGTCGGACGACGGCAATCAACTGACCTACACCTACGACACACAGGGTGAGCGTACTGGCATCGTCCCGCTGCTGGACGATCTCAATACAGCCGGCATCCGTTTCAAGGATCTGCATACGACCCAGCGTTCTCTGGAAGACATCTTCGTCAGTCTGGTAAAGGACGCGCCATGAACTTGCAGGCAATTCGCGCGATTTACCGCTTCGAGATGGCGCGCACCTGGCGCACGGTTTTGCAGAGCATTGTCTCCCCGGTGATTTCGACCTCGCTGTACTTTGTCGTCTTCGGTTCGGCTATCGGCTCGCGCATCTCCGAGATCGACGGCATCAGCTATGGCGCGTTCATCGTGCCCGGCCTGATCATGCTCTCGCTGCTGACGCAGAGCATCTCCAATGCCTCCTTCGGCATTTACTTTCCCAAGTTCTCGGGAACCATCTACGAACTGCTCTCGGCACCCGTCTCCTACATCGAAATCGTCGTCAGTTATGTCGGCGCGGCGGCGAGCAAATCAATCATTCTTGGACTGATCATCCTGGCCACGGCCGGGTTGTTCGTTCCACTGCAGATTGCTCATCCCTTCTGGATGATCCTGTTCCTGCTCCTCACGGCGGTGACCTTCAGCCTGCTCGGTTTCATCATCGGTATCTGGGCCGATAACTTCGAAAAGCTGCAGTTCGTGCCGATGCTGATCGTTACGCCGCTGACCTTCCTTGGCGGCAGCTTCTACTCGATCAAGATGCTGCCGCCGTTCTGGCAGACGGTCACGCTGTTCAATCCGGTGGTCTATCTCATCAGCGGTTTCCGCTGGAGCTTCTACGGTATCGCCGACGTCGCGGTCGGGATCAGCCTCGGGGTTACCGCAGCGTTTCTCGCGCTGTTTCTGGCGATTGTGGCGTGGATATTCCGAACAGGGTACAAGCTGAAAAACTGATCGAAGTGATCGCACTGTCGCCACAAAAATCAGTTCTTTCACGCCTGAACACTCTCTATTTCCCCACGTGTTTTCTTCTGCTTACCTGATCCTGTTTCTTGCCGCCTTTGGCGCCGCAACGCTCCTGCCGCTGCAATCCGAAGCGGTGCTGGTCAGCCTGCTGGCACTCGGAGAGCAGCCAGTCTGGGTTCTGGTGGCCGTCGCGAGTGCCGGCAATGTGCTGGGCTCGTGGGTGAACTGGTTGCTCGGCCGCTATATCGAACACTGGCGCCACAAATCCTGGTTTCCGGTCAGCGAGGACCAGCTGGAACGAGCCCAACGAGCCTATCACCGCTATGGGCGATGGTCCTTGCTGCTCAGCTGGACACCGATCATCGGCGACCCACTCACCTTGGTCGCCGGGGTGATGCGCGAACCGCTGTGGAGCTTCATGCTGATCGTATCCATAGCCAAAACCGCACGCTACGTGGTGCTGGCGGCGGTCACGCTGGGAATCATTAGATAGCGGCTCATCAACCGCCTTTGAGAAAAAAGCCAGCTCCTGTCTGGGGCGGATTCGCACCAATTTGATCGCACAATCTCATCGTCGATGACCACGGGAATCACTCTGACCAACGGCTCGGTTACGGCTGAATCCGACGCCACAAGTGACATTCGTCATGTCGGTGGGCTAGTGGCCAGTTTCAGAATACTCCGGACGCATTGGTAAGTTTGCTGGCCACGGCACCGAGGGTCCAATTGAAAACGACGGTGCTGGTGCCGGTGCCGGTCAAGCGTCTGCAAAAGCAGTAGGAAGGGATGCAGGCCGTTGCTTTTCCTTGCGCCCGCTGCGCCGACTGTGGTCACGACTTCATCATCGCTCACTCCTGTAAAGGTCACGGCATCTGTCCCTCCTGTACCATCCGGTGCATGGTCGAAACCGCCGCGCATCTCGTCGATCACGTTTTCCCGCGCCTGCCGATAAGGCAATGAGTATTCTCGCTCCCCAAAAGGCTACGCTATCACCTCGACGACGCCAAACTTCAAAACGCCATGCTGCACAACCTCCTGCACGGCATCAAAGAAGGCTTGGGGGAAAACCTGCCGGAAACAGACGGCGGAACACACACCCATACGCACATCAAGACACATCGGTGCCGTCCTTTTTATCCACGGCCTTGGCGGTCTGCTCAATGCCCACCTGCATTTTCATGTCATGTAGTGATGATCGACGGCGTGTTTGGTGGGGATGATGCCGAGTACCTGCACTTTCAGGAAACGTGCCTCACCGCCGAACAAAGGGCACACCTGCAACGGATGATCCGCCAACGCATCGTCCGCCTTTTCGTGCGGCGCAGACTGCTGGACAAGGCTGAAGGCGCAGCCATCAACACCTGCAAACGCGATGGCGGCTTCTCGCTCGACACCAGCGTGCGCATCGAAGCCCATGACCGGCAGGGACTGGAACGCCTGTTCCGCTACTGTGCCCAACCTGCCTTTGCCCAGGAGCGGCTGCGCAACTCGACCTGGAACATCTCGTCTACGAGAGCAAGAAACCCGGCCCAGGTTGCAAACTCAGCGTGCTGCTCACCCCCGCACCAACTGCTCGACCGGCTCTCGGCACTCATACCGCCGCCGCGGCGACACCGGTATCGCTACTATGACCAACGGAAATTCCTGTGGGACGACGTGCTGGCACCCAACTCCCCTGGCGCAGCGGTGTGACTGCGCTGGCAGCAGCGCCGGAATCGGAATTGACTGAAACGGGAACGGACGAAGCCAAAGCCAAGGCGGAAGCGGAGAAAACGCCTTTCCGTCAGGCGGCAAGACTTGTGTGGGCGATGCTGTAGGCGCGCACCTATGAAATATTCCCCCTCATCTTCCCGAAGTGCGGCGGCATGATGAAGATTATCCCCTTCATCGACGAAGGGGATGTGGTGCGGGAAATCCTCGCGCATCTTGGCGAGCCGGTCGATCCGCCACACATCGCCCCAGCCCGCGGCCCGCCGCTGTGGGAAACCCCCGGGCAGGCTGGCGACGATCTACTGATTCAGCCACTGCCAGAGTTCGATTTCGATCAGCGCATTGCGTGGTGCCATGGACAAGGCGGGCTTCTGACACTGCCCGACGGAAGCGTTTGTGTCTGCCACCCTGAAAATGAAAGGCAAAGCACGTTTTCAGGGTGGCAGACACTAATTTCAGGATAGATCGGACGAACCTGGGGGGAAATTACGGTTGACGATGGGCGGAAGGTGCAAGAATACTTCGGGGAAGGTCGTTGAATTTCCTATCCTTGGAGCCGTGGTCTAACCATCAGGTGTTTCCATCGTTATAGGGACATCCAACAATTTTTCCATATGGTGCCAAAGTCGTTAAATCCGTCACATATCCCGTTCCACTATTCCATTAAGCTTGATCCATGGTTCAATCATTCGAGAGAAGATCCGGCAAAGATCGCCGACAAATTGATGTTGAACCGCCGCTCGGCTGTGAACGGCGGCGAAGTATCGAATCACGCAAGCAGGAAATTGTCGAGATTTCAATGTCCGAAGATCCGAATACGCGTACTGCATAACGTGTCGATTTGCGGAACACGGATCGATCCAGCGCATCTGGAATTAGTTAGTCATTGGGTTTCAACGTTGCCCTCTGTAGGTCAAACAAGGAAGAAAATATTGTTGGAGAACCTCATGCCCTCTTCACTGCGAACCAGTTGCATACCATTGGTTCTTTGTCTTCTGAGTGGGTTCGCTCCCGGTGCGATGGCACAGGGACTGGGTGCGCTTACGATCAGAAGTCACCTCGGCGATTACTTCAGAGGCGAAGTCTTACTGCAGGGCGATCCACTTCTCGCCGGTGAAAAATGTCTGCGGCTAACATCCGACGTACCGGGCGCGGACCCAGATTTGCCGTGGTTAGCGGGGGCAATCGTCACACTGAGTCCTGACCGTACAAAAATTACGATCACGTCACCGCATCGCATTGATGAGCCAGCCATCCAGCTGGCGCTTACGGTCGGTTGCAGCAACTACATGACGCGGCACTATACAGTTCTGCTATCCCCATCAGGACTTGTCGAGCCAGCCAGTCCAGTCGTGCTGACCGACGCATCGTCGCGCGTCGAAGTCGCTACCAGGCCCAAAATGCAGGACGCCGGCAATGTGACCCCACCCCGACCAAAAAACGCCCAGACTTTCAGGCGACAAGAAGGAGAATCCATTGCCGGGATGGCGCGCCGGCTCTTTCCGGACAATCCTTCGGCGCAGCAGCGTTTTCTGAAGCGCATGATCACACTCAATCCAGAATGGTTGTCAGCTGGAACGGTGGAGGATGTTCCGCCGGAAAAAACTACGATTCGTTATCGGCCGTCGACACCGAAAAAACTGGCCAATGCCTCCCCTGAGCCGAGATCGGCTTCAACTAATACCAGCGCCGAGCCGGAGAAAACGCCGACTGATCGACTCTTGATTTCCGCAACACCGAACGAGGCGCCATCGCCGGAAAAAGCGGCGGCCACGCTGGACGCTGAAATATCTCGAAGTCTCGTCAATATCAACCGGGATATCGGCGATCTTGGGCGAGAACTTGCTAATCTGCGTGCCGAGTACAAGAATCCTCCACTCACGAGCTATGCGCTGCTTCTGGAGATGGAAACACGTTTGGCGCGTTTTGAGCTGGCTGCGGAACGCATCAAGCTCGCGATGCAGGTGCCTCAGCCGGAGCAGGTTGCCGTTGTTATAGAGACTGCATCACGACCGACGCCCGAAACAAGCAATGTCCAGGCTCCGGTGACGCTGCAACCCGCCAACCCAAAAGCTGAGACAGCACAGGTGGTATCACTGAATGCGGCTGCGCCGAAGGTCGCTGTGCAGGAAAGCCCAGGCAGTAGCGAGGTCTGGATTGGCCTGGCGTTGCTGCTCATGTCAGGCACGACGCTCGGTGGCTATCTCGTTAGTAAATCATCCCGGCAACGCGTAAGAATGCAGCAACTCGCCGACCTGAAGGTCAACAAGCTGGGAACGATTTTTACGCCGAATTCATCAGTGTCGACTAAAGCTGTTGACGATATTTCGGAAGCAGTCACGATGATTGAAGACACCGATCTGCCGGAGCACAATTACCTGTCCCCCGTGACCGAAGTCATCCAGCTCGCCGAAATGTTCCGTGTTTACAAGCGCAATGATGGCGCTGTCGACGTGCTCGAAGAGTTCATCGCGGAAAACCCGGACAAGGCGCTGTTGCCCTCGCTTCATTTGCTCGGGATGTATCGGGATTTTGACGACCGGGGGGCTTTCGGCAAACTCGCTCGGCATCTTCGTACCGAATTCAACATTCAGGAAATTGACTGGGACACGCCGATAGACGGAATACTTCCTGACCTGTCAACGGACATGACGGAACCTGTCGTCGCCTCGCAAATCCGGGAACTGCCGCATATCTATGAGCGCATCAACTCGCAATGGGGTTCGCAAGAGTGTATTGACTACCTCAACAATCTGCTGCGCGACAGTCGCAATGGCAAGCGCCACGGGTTTACGATACCAATCGTGAAAGAAATACTATTTCTCGTTGAACGGCTCGAACTTGAACTTATGCCGGGTGCCGAAAACATGCGATCAGCCTGAAACCCTTGCCAGACAAGCGTCTTCGCATCGATGCCCTCAAAGGCAATAACGGCGCGTCTTTCCAAGCATACACTCCAGCAATTCTCATTTCAAAAATCGTTGCTGGTGATTGAGGATTGCTTCCAATAAAATACGCCACATCCTGTCCGGCCATCCCCCGAACGGAACTATGTTCAATTACATAAAAATAGTTTTTTTGTAAACAGAAGCTTATCCGGTCCATTACGGCTCATGGCCAAATGACACTACCTTAAGCGCTTTTTTTAATAACAGACAGATAAGGATGGGCTGACGAACTCCTTGCGCTACGATACGGGTATCGAAACCGTGTTCTGTAACGCAGAAGGATCAGCCCAAATGAACCATATCAAGCGGCCTGGACGTACAGGGTAAATTAGGGGATTCTGCGCACGCTTTGCGCAAGGAGCAGGGTCCGCACTGGGACGACTCATTCCACAGAAAGTCCTGTTTCAGTGGATTTCGGAAGAGGCCGGAAGCTGTCGTGAGCGCATCTACGGCCCGCTGCAAACGCTGATGCTTTTCATCGAGCAAGTGCTGGGAGCGGACCAAAGCTGCCAAGATGCCGTCGCGCGCGGCGTGAGTCAGCGGGTAGGGCTGGGGCAACGCCCTCCAGTCTGAACAATGGTCCCTACTGCAAAGCCCGGGCACGGCTGGCCCTGAACCTGATCGAGCGAATTGGCCGGGAGATTGGAGAACGTCTGCGCGCCAGCTAACCAGAGGTCTGGCACTGGCGTGGAGAAGTCAAACTGATTGATGGCACAACGGCGTCCATGCCCGACACGCCGGCGAACCAGGTGGAATATCCTCTGAGCCGCACGCAGAAGCCCAGACTGGAATTTACACTGTTTCGTCTGGTGGCGATCATCTCATTGTCTTGTGGCGCTGTGCTGGACTGGGCGACGGGGACATGCCGGGGAAAGCGAACCAGGTTTTCGGCAGCCGGCTTGACTTGAATTTCCGGCTTCCGCGTGAGGACCATCAATTGGCCATTCTGGCCATGCATGCCGCAAGAGGCATGTAATCATTGGCTTAGCGAGTAGACGCTTTGGAAATAACCGTAAACATTGGCTTGCAATGCAACCCGCCGCAAACCACCCTGCAATCGTGGTGACAGGTCCAGCCGGATTCCGGAGAACCTGAACGGCAGATGAATGGCCGATTCAGATTTCGTTCAGCCACATAAATGCAAAGTACGCTTAACGTGCCAAGCCATCCGTGACTGAAAAGAGAAACCGCCATGATTATTCCGTATCGCCCGATCGCCCTGACGCTTGTCGCGTTGATCTTCTCAGGCGTTTTTCTCACGCGAGCTCAAGCCGGTGGCGGGCATTTCTTTGCCCCAGTCTCCGACCCGGTGGTACGCGAGGAATGCGGCAGTTGCCACCTCGCCTTTCCTCCGTCAATGCTGCCGGCAGGTTCGTGGAAGCGGATGATGGGCGAACTCGACAAGCACTTCGGCACCGATGCCAGTGTCGCCCCGGCCACTGCCGAACGTATCTCCCGCTACCTCACGGAAAACGCCGCCGATACGGGTGGGCAGCGCTATGGCGGCAAGATGTTGCGCGGCGTTTCACTGCAGAGCGCCCCCCAGCGGATCACCGAGTTGCCCAGGTGGGTGCGCGAACACCACGAGCTTTCCGCGAATGAGTGGACGCGCAAGGAAGTCGGCACCAAGGCCAATTGCGTCGCCTGCCACACCGACGCCGAACGCGGTTATTACGACGAACGATAGAAATCCAAGAGAAAAAGCATGAAAACCATCCTCGCTGGCCTGCTGGCGCTTGTTAGTGCCGCTTGGTATCTCGACCTAGCTTCGACGACCTTCCCGGCGAACGGCGCGTTCCTGTGGATCGCGCGCCAGGAAGGCTTGTATCTGACAGGTCTGCTTTCGATTGCTTTCATGTCGCTTTCTATGCTGCTGTCGACCCGCCCGGTCTGGCTGGAAAAGCCGCTGGGCGGTCTGGATCGCATCTATCGCCTGCACAAGTGGTCGGGCATCCTGGCGGTCGGTTTTGGCGCCGGTCACTGGCTGCTCAAGCAATCGAGCGGCCTGCTCAAGTCAACGATCGGGGTCCAAGGCCGCTTGCCAAAAATCAAGTACGACGGTCTGCTTGAATCGCTACGCGAATTCGGTGCCGACATGGGCGAGCCCGCGCTGTACATCGCGCTGGCGATGATCGTCATCGCTCTCTGGCGACGTTTTCCCTATCACATCTGGCGTCACCTGCACCGCGTTATGCCGGTGCTCTACCTGATGCTAGCCTTTCATGCGGCGATGCTGGCGCCGCTCGCCTGGTGGACGCAACCGGTCGGCGCACTGATGGGCGTATTCATCGCCATCGGCGTGGTCGCCAGCATCATTTCGCTGGCCGGGATGATCGGGCGTCGGCGGCAGGTTGAGGCCGCCGTCATCTCGGTCAAAAGCGAAGGCGACGTTACCGAGATCATCTGTCGTCTCGACAAGAACTGGGAGAACCATCGCGCCGGGCAATTCGCCTTCATCACCTTCAATCGCCTGGAGGGCGCGCACCCCTTCACCATCGCCAGTGCCGACCGTGGTGACAAGACGATCACTTTCTTCATCAAGGCACTCGGCAATTTCACGCGCAAACTCGGTCAAGAGATCAAGGTCGGGCAATTGGCGACCATCGAAGGCCCTTACGGGCGTTTCCAGCTGGATCGCCACAGCCGGAGCCGCCGTCAGGTCTGGGTTGCCGGCGGCATCGGGATAACGCCCTTCTTGGCCTGGCTGGAATCGTTACAGTCGCGCCCGACCGAGTTCAATAAGGTCGACCTCCATTACTGTACGCGCAATCGCGAGACAGACAGCTTTGTCGCTCGCCTGCAAATTCTGTGCGCTTCGTTGCCCGGCATTCGCCTGCACGTGCATAGTGCACAACACGGGGACCTGCTGACGGCTGATTCGCTTAAGCTTGCGGATGATCATCGCAAGAAAGCCGAAGTCTGGTTCTGCGGCCCGCGCGGTCTTGCCGATGCGCTGAAGAAAGGCCTGAAGGAAACCTGGAACGGAAATCTGCGCTTCCATCAGGAAGCATTCGAGATGCGTTAGCAACGTTAGGCCGTCAGCC
>JAIFNM010000176.1 GCA_020047725.1 Betaproteobacteria bacterium | reverse complement strand
CAACCACAGCAACTTTCCCTTTTGTAGTACACGTTTTTTAACGCTGGTCTATAGCAAACAACAGCTTGCAAGATTAACTGTCGAACTCGGGGGTGCTGGAGAATTCCCGCAAGCATTTCCACCATGTGTTGAAACCCCTCAAGGCGCAAGCCTCGGCTTTGGGTTTGAAGGTCGATTGCGAGGTGGTGATCGGACATCCGGCCGAACGAATCGTCATCGAGGCTGAAAAATGGGGTGCCGACCTGATCGTCGTCGGCCATCGCGGCCACGGCTTGATGGGGCATTGGTTATTGGGCTCGGTCGCCAAGCAGGTAATGCACCACGCCAGTTGCGACGTGCTGGTGGCGCGCTAGCCATTGCCTGCCGCTACCGCATACGCTGAGCGTTTCGAGGACCACAAGGAGTTTTTGAACATGAAATACTGAATCGCACGCTTTTTTGACTCACCACAGGAGAACACCATGAAAACCCGTATCCAGTCCATCAACGCCCTCGAAGTCCTCGATTCCAGAGGCTTCCCGACAGTCCGCGTCAACGTCGCACTCGAAGGCGGAATCATCGCTAGCTCTTCGGTACCGTCAGGGGCATCCACGGGCGAAAACGAAGCCACCGAACTGCGCGACGGTGATCCGGCGCGTTATGGCGGCAAGGGCGTGCGTCAAGCGGTCAAGAATGTCCAAACCGAAATCGCCAAAGCCCTGTGCGGCCTCGATGCCAGCGAGCAGGCAAATATCGACGGCACCATGATTGAACTCGACGGCACAGAAAACAAATCGCGCCTCGGGGCCAACGCCATTCTCGGTGTTTCCCAGGCCGTGGCGCGGGCTGCCGCGCAAGCGGCTGGCCTACCGCTCTATGCCTATCTTGGTGGCGCGGGAGCCAAACACCTGCCGGTGCCGATGATGAACGTGCTCAACGGCGGAAAGCATGCCGACTCCAGCCTAGATTTCCAGGAGTTCATGATCATGCCGGTCGGTGCGCCATCGCTCGCCGAAGCACTGCGTTACGGTGCGGAGACTTTCCAGGCGCTCAAGAAAATCCTGCATGGCAAGGGCTATGCGACATCAGTTGGCGATGAAGGCGGTTTCGCGCCGCAACTGAAGGGCGGTAACGAGGAAGCTTGCGAACTGATTGTCGGCGCCATTGAGAAGGCCGGTTACAAACCCGGCGAGGATATCGCCATCGCCCTCGACCCGGCCGCCAGTTCCTTCTTCGAGAACGACCAGTACAGCCTCACGCGCAGCGGCCAGGGAAACAAGACCAGTGCCGGGATGATCGACCTGTTTGCGGCCTGGATCGACCGCTTCCCCATTATTTCGATCGAGGATGGTCTGGCCGAGAACGACTGGGATGGCTTCGCCGCGATGACGGCACGTATGGGAAACCGGATACAAATCGTCGGGGACGACATCCTGGTCACCAATCCGAAGTTCGTCGCCCGCGGCATTGCCGAAAAAGCCTGCAACGCGGCGTTGATCAAGCTCAACCAGATCGGCACCGTCAGTGAAACCATCGACGCCATCCATCTGTGCCGCAAAGCCGGTTGGGGTTTCGTTATCTCGCACCGCTCCGGAGAGACTGAGGATGCCTTCATGGCCGATTTTGCCGTCGCCATGGGCGGTGGGCAAATCAAGACCGGTTCGATGTGTCGCAGTGAGCGGATCGCCAAGTACAACCGCCTGCTGGAGATCGAGGCCGAACTCGGCAAGGCCGCCCGCTTCGGGGCATAAGGCAGGACGCGCCATGTGCCCCGAAATCCAAGGTTCACATGGCGTTACGCCTTCTCTGACCAGTCTCCAGGAGGCGCGACGGATTTCGGCAGTCGGCCCGCCTGCCGATTCTCCGCATTTTCAGAGCATTCTGTTTCAGGAGTCGAGTGCGCCGCCAAACACGGAGGCGCCGGACTTCTTTCACGATCTCAACCTCGACCAGATTGTTGCCGCCATCACCGCCGACTGGCCCAACTGCGATCTCGAGCCTTTGTTCCACACGCCGTTGAGCCAACCCGATGAAGTCACCACCACGCGCACCAAACGAACTGAATGGCTGGATGAACTAACAGCGGCAAGCAACCAATGCCGGCGAACGGCAGTGGGAGGCTCGCTTCAGCCCTAACTTCAGTTTTCGCAGTCGGCAGCTTGACGATCAGTTAGCGGCCGTTGACTATGATATTTTCATCCGACCGATATGGGACGATAGTTCGAGTTCATCAAACGGCGAACCGGTCATTGACCACCATAAGTGCCTGAACGGCTGTTGACCGGTGCATTGCCGCCTGATTGAGGCCGGAGGCTCAATGACCGCACTGGCCGAGGACCTGAAGTAGATCATCAGGCAGCTTTCAGAGTGGACCCGACACCGGGTATACCGTTGTCAGCAGGCAGCAATCAGTCTGAAGCACTCATTCCCTGTGCGAAGCTGACCGTCTCTTGATGGCCGGTTGGAGGAGGTCGCGTGGGGCCGCTTCGGAGCATTCAATTTCGGAGAGGTGGGGTTCGGCTGAACGACTGCTCTGGAGAAAACTGACCGTCGCGTTTGGGTCGATGACCGATACTTTTACGAGTGCCCCCGTTGCGGCCCCTATTCGCTTTCCTAAGCCCTTTGAAGCGGGAACTGCCGTAGCAGGCTCGCTGCCATTGTCTTCGATGATCATTTCAAGCTGACGGCCGAGAATGCCGCCGCGCATATTGATTTCACTACAGGCTATGCGTGCCGCACAATATCTGGACCGCAAACCTCGACAATACCGGTCAGGGGTGCCAACAAGCCAAGGCGTACTGAAGCCCTTCAACGTGAAACGTCTGAAGAGTCGTCCGGCAGATACTCGAACAGATCACAGACGCTACATTCGACTCGGTACACGACTGGAAAAAGAAGAAATAACTCAGATATTTTGTTACGCGGGGTCTTTCTTTACGGGAATATGCTGAGCTAATTCTTCCAATTTACAGCCAAAAAACACACACAAACGATCCAAATTCTCGGTCCCTGTATTGCAGCCCGGATGATTGGCAATCTTGGACAACGTCATTCGGTTGATCCCTGTGGCCTGTGCGACCTCAGCGATCGTAATCACGCGACGCTCCTGAAACTCCTTGTTCGCAATGAGTTCCTTCAGTCTGAATCTAATCATGTCGTCACCGGCTGCCTATTCTGCGTAAATGATAAATTAAATTATCTCACGATGTTGACATTGATCGTTAAAGTGATGATTATATTAATCATGCGCTGCAAAAACATAGCGTCCGATTAGTAAATGTTCAAGGAGACATCTCGTGAGTTTATCTGTTATTGGGCTTCCCGCTCTTGCTCGTTCAACCGCGTCGAATCCATCGAATGATCGTTCAATTTCGCTCGGCTTGCCATCGTCCGTGCTTTCCACGCTTGAAGCCAATCAGTTCGTCGATATTAACTGTCGTTACGGGTCACACTTCGATTGTCCCTCGCCGAGTGGCGAAAAGGGGTGTTTGGTCGATCTGTACCACCGTCACGCGATGATCTCTGGATTCGCACTTCAAGGGGATATCAAGCGCTTCCCACCCATTGATGCGCTAGTCCGTGTCCAAGGCGTCCTTATTGGGGGCGGTGAATCACCATCGCTCTGGGTTCAATCGCTCGAACCGCTTGATATGTTGTCTTCAGATTGTTGCATTTTCGATACCGCTCTTCCCCACTGGATTTCGGACAAAACTGTTGTGGATCGTGCTTGCCGGCTCTGGGGAAGCTTGCAGGACGAAGACCGACTTTTCATAAACGCCGTGTTTTTTGATCCACGGGTTCTGCGCGGATTTCTAGTGGTGCCTGGGTCATGCAATCATCATCATTCGCATGATGGATCGAACATTCGGTCGAATCAGCCGAACTGGCCGAAACCCTGGCCGCTAGTTCCCGGCATCTTGACCGGGACTTGCTGATCACCACTGCACTCGTTCACGACGCCGGGAAAGCCTTGGAGTACACCCGCAACGGTGCCGGCAAATGGCAAATGAGCCGGTATGGGCGACGGGTCGGCCACAAGATCAGCGGAATTCAATTGGCGACCATCGCGATGACGCGTTGCCCAGCCATGAGTGGACGTCGGAAGGAATCGTACATGCACATGCTGGCGTGCAGTTTCGCGCCGTCGTGGGTGGGTCTCCGCAAGCCCGACATCCCGGAGGCAACAGCAATGGCCGGTCTTGACCGGAGTAGCGCGGAAGCCGGTTACTGCCCGAGGGTGGCCTGATATGTACCGCCTGGCCATCTTGATCCGACTGCGACGCCGTTTCCCTATCCAGATTGCAAAGGAAGCGACTACCACCCATTTGGTGAACGGAATTGATTTGCCGGAGTCGCCGTTTATCGATAGCGAGGGAAAATTCCAGTATTGCGAACTCGATCAAACACCATTGATGCCAACACTGGCACGCAATTGCACGTCAGCGGAGCATCCGGGGGCAATGGACGCCGTCAGTGGAGACTGCCGCAAAATCATTACTGAGCTGTTGGGCATGAACTCGAATGACAACAACAAGCTGGAACGCGCTGATGCGACACACAGCCTGGCTTGTCGGTGTCGCGAGGGCTACGCCCGGCCCGTCGCCGATACGGCAGAGCTATCAGAAACTGAAATGGCAACTTTTGCGGAAGGTCGTGTATCCACAGTGTTCTCCAATGCTTCGGCGTTTTCCAATTCCGGTCTCGATTCTGGCAGCCGTCCAGCCTCACAACTCATGGAACTCAACTGGTTTCAGTGTACGAGGAAGTCGACGATCGCGGAGGTAAGCGCATGACGAACGTCGGCACCTCTCAAGTGAGCACTACCGACAATTCAGCTGATCATGTCATGACGCGGCTCGAAGCGATCCACCAACAAATCGCCGCGCTCAAGGTGCGATGTGAGGCGGCCGCCGAGGTTGGAGAAACCTCGTCTCCAGATCCTAATGTCAAAATGGTCCCGATCTTCAATCTAGGCAACCGCCCCTTGGATAGCTTGTGTTCAGATGGCGACGTGAAACGTCGTAGCTCACAGATCATCAAGACCCTGAGCGAACGCGGCGCACAGCGGCTTCTCGGCTCAATGGCCTCGCCGTCATTGGCCGATGCTATTGCCGGACTTTACGACTCGCACCCCAATTTCACGCTCGCCGTCGATCACGTTCTCGGCGAAGAGATTCTCGCTAGGCAATGTGGCGGCGCTCTTGCTGGGCTGCGGCTTTTGCTCCATGGGGGTGCCGGCGTTGGCAAGTCCGATTACGCTCTCACGCTCGCCAAACTGCTGGGTGTGCCGTGTGAGGTAATTAGTCTTTCCAGCGCCCAAGCCGCGGCCTATCTGGGAGGGTCCGAAGAGTATTGGTCGAACTCCCAACCCGGAATTGTGTGGAAACGCTTGGTGCAAGGCACGCACGCAAATCCAATTATCATATTAGACGAAATCGACAAGGTGAGCAACAACTGGGGTGACCCGCTGGGTGCCCTGTACCAAATGCTTGAACCCAAGACTGCTGTCATTTTTAGAGACAAGTCCGTGCCTTGGTTGCCGATCGATACTCGCTATTGCAGCTGGGTGGCGACAGCAAATAATGTCGAAGCCATCCATCCGGCGATCCGCTCGCGATTCACGGAAATCGAGGTCACAAGCCCCACGGAAGATGCACTGGCCAATCTGGTGCAACGACTCTATTCCAGTCTGCTTGAGGAATTCTCACTGTCGGACCGACTTGCCAAAGAACTGACTGATGTACAGACCAAAGCACTTATCGGCGGAAGCGTTCGGGACGCGAAGCGCATTCTCCGGTCGGCGATTGCGCAGGCGCTGCGCCATGGAAAGACGGAAATAACTGTGCTGGCAGCGGTTCAGCAAGCCACCGGCAATCGGATGGGCTTTGTCTAGCATTTATCAGGGGTTAATCATGGTCTACGAAATGAAACAGACAA
>JAIFNM010000092.1 GCA_020047725.1 Betaproteobacteria bacterium | reverse complement strand
CTTCCAGCGCAAAGACGGCGCCGTTGAGCGTGACGACCATGCCCAGAAAGGTACCGAGCATCCCCAGCATCACCAGCAGTCCGACCAGATACGGGGTCAGTGCAGGACCAGGCAGGCCGATGCGTTCGCCTTCGATGCGCAAACGCACAGGGTTTTGCAGTGACGGATGCAGCCGCTCAAGCCAATCACCCAAGTGGGGCAAGGGCTCGGGAATCGCGGCCAGCGCGCCTTCCAGGGTCGATGTGGCCTGACGAAACTCAAGGATTTCAAAAGCGCCAAAAAAATAGACCGAAGCAATGACGACCGTCATCACCAGTGCCAGCGTATTCGAACCGATATAGCCGACACCGATCCAGCCCACAGCAATCGCCCCGAGAAGGAAGGCGAGTACGAAAATATTCCTGTTCATCAATGCGTGTTTACCTTGTTGCTGAATGCTTCAATTAAACCCACCGTCGGCTGCAGCCGAAGGTCCAACTCCGCGAGCAGTACGCCCTGCAATTCCCGGCAAAAACATGCCAGCCATTCTCCGGCTTGCATCCACAGGCCCGGATCATCGGTTTGCTGGGCATCAGCCAGCCGTTGCCTATGCGTGTGGCGCAATTGCTCGAAGCGCTTTTCGAGCAGCAAAGGCACCGAGGACAGTAATTGGCGCTCACGAACAGCCAGGATCTTGTCCAGCGCTGCATCCAGGGCGGCAAGCTGCGCTAGCGTTGCTGAAGCGGCTGAAAGCGCCACTCGAACACGGGCGCGCAATGGACGAATGTTCATTTCCATTTCACTCTGATGGGCGAGATAGAACCGATGAAATGGGTCGTAGGCAGCCGCAGTTTTAATGTCCACCCCGGGTTTCAGCGTCGGCAATTTAATCCGCGCCTCGCCGCAGTCGGGCGAACAACTCGTCGTGATCGAATTCACCAAGGCCATTCGTGCCCGAGCGAATTCCTCTTCTACGGAATCATTCGCGACAGATGGCTTCCCTGAATGCGCTGCTGACGAGTTCGAGACGCTTGCGTTGTGCGCCGCGTGGAGAGTGATGGCGTCAGTAAAATCGAACCATTCACCGAGTCTCTCGGCAAAAGTTTGCTTCGACTCGGAAGCGTCCATGATGGACAGGTCAGTGAGAAAACGAATGAGTTTGGAACTGTTGAAATTTGTGCACGGTAAAGCTTGCTTCATACCAGTATCTGTAATCCAATTCGATCAAAAGCGGGCCGCAGGGTACTACACATTTAAGCCGGACTAGTACTTTGACACGTGCTACCGGGTGTGGACCGCGTCTGACTGAGCTTCGGTGGACCACTGGCTGACGCCCTTTTTAGTAATGGAGATTGAAGAGTGAATTTGATGAATGAGAAGCAGAAAGAAAATGCAAGTGCCTGTCCCGGATGTGGCGCATTCTTCGTTTGTGGTGTGGAGGCCGGTCAGTCGACCTGCTGGTGCATGGAAAAGCCGACCGTATTTTTTGAACCGGAGGCCGCAGGTCGTTGCTACTGTCCGGCTTGCCTCGACAAGCGCGTTAGCGAGCAGTCCGCTCTGGCAACATGAGGATGGCGTCGCGGTTGCTCCAGGAGAAGCATTTGGCAGCCGCCTCGCGCCACGGTAGCCAGCACTGATCGAGATGCTCGCCCGGTGCTATGCGCACGGGCTGGCCTTCTGGCACCTCAAGAGAGAAAACGTGCTCACTGTTGTGGGTTACTCCGGGCGCGTAGCGATAACGCCATTCAGTGAAAATCTCGAAGCTGTTTGTCAGCTGCCAGTCCCTGAAGACACTTTGTGGAGCAACAATCCCGGTTTCTTCCGCGACCTCGCGCGCAGCCGTTTCAATCAGGCTTTCGCCGTCTTCCTGGCTGCCGGTTACCGACTGCCAGTAACCGGCGTGCGATGCGCGCTCAAGCAGCAGGACGTTGAGGCTTGGCGAATGGATGACGACCAAGACCGAAACCGGACGTTTGTGGCTGGTCATGGGTTTCCGGCGGGATCGTCCAGCAGGTAGAAGACGCGGAACGGAATGTTCCTCGCTTCCCACGCTTCGGTGGCGCTGGATATGACGGCGTTGAAGGCCGCGAAGCTAGTCGGGTTGCCGCGCAGCAAATCGTAACCGCTAAGGGTAATGACGTAGCCGGATGCAGGGTGCCAAGAGAAGTCGGTCAGGCAATCGTGAAGGGCGTCAAGATTGCCGCCAAACCAGTCGGGAAAATCCAGATCGCGCTTTAATGCTTTTATGAAGCCGGGGACATTCCTGGCGTTTTTTAGGTCAACGTTGAAGCAGGCCTGTTTGAGTTCGGCGGCGGCTTTTCTGAGCGCAGGCAAATCCTTGTGGGACAGTTTGAAGATGCCGACCGGAGCGTTTTCATCCGGCTTTCCGTTCAGGGGGAGTGTCATTGTTCGCTGATCCTGCGGAAACTTCGGTAATGGTCTGCGCTGTAGTAATACTCGCCAGAGGTGGCGACATCGCCGCCACGACCGCTACCGGCGATAATTCGGCGTGGCCCGCGGTCACGTCGACCGGGTGTTGGGACAGTGTATTCGCGGTAGTAGCCGCGTATTTGCTGTGGCAGGCGGCGTTCGAAATTGCCGAAGGTGTTGCCATCCTTTTGCGGGTAAGGGAAGGGCCCTCCTTGTTTGATCAGGCGCAGGGTTTGCTGCGCTTCAGGGGGAAGATTGGCTAAACTTACCGCAACGACGGGATCGTCGCGGTAAGTCTCTCGTGCCTGAACACTCAAGAGCCCGAACCCTCCGACTAGTGCCAGAACCAGTGCCAGTCGGAAGAATGCGGCAATGCGCGACATGAAGCTTAGTCCTTGCCGGCCTCGACCGAGGTTTCAACCTTCTGACGCAGGCGGATATGCAGTTCGCGCAACTGCTTTTCATCAACCACACTCGGTGCGTCGGTCAACAGGCACTGGGCGCGCTGGGTTTTCGGGAAGGCGATTACGTCGCGAATCGACTCGGCGCCAGTCATCATGGTGACGATGCGATCCAGACCGAAGGCCAAGCCTCCGTGTGGTGGCGCGCCGTACTTGAGCGCGTCGAGCAGGAAACCGAACTTGAGTTTGGCTTCTTCTTCACCAATGCCGAGTGCGTCGAACACCTGACTCTGTACATCAGCGCGGTGGATACGCACCGAGCCGCCGCCAAGTTCCCAGCCATTGAGCACAAGGTCGTACGCTTTTGCCAGGCACTTGCCCGGGTCGGAGGCGAGAATGGCGAAATGCTCGTCCTTGGGGCTGGTGAAGGGGTGGTGGCAGGCGCTCCAGCGCTTGGCTTCCTCGTCGTACTCGAACATTGGGAAGTCAACAACCCACAGCGGCTCCCAGGTCTTGTCGTTAACAAAGCCTTTTTCGTGGCCGATTTTGGCACGAAGGGCTCCGAGGGCATCATTGACGATTTTGGCCTTGTCCGCGCAGAAGAAGATGAGGTCACCGGATTGTGCGCCAGTGCGCTCGACAATGGCTTTCAGTGCCGCTTCATTCAGGTTCTTGACGATCGGTGATTGCAGGCCAGTTTCGTTGAGCTGGGTGACGTCATTGACCTTGATGTAGGCCAGCCCCTTGGCGCCGTAGATGGCAACGAAGGTGGAGTAGGCGTCGATTTCGCCGCGGGTCAGCGTGGCGCCGCCTGGAATACGCATGGCCGCAACGCGACCGGTTTCACTGTTGGCAACGCTGGCGAAGACCTTGAATGAGACTTCCTTAACGGCATCGGTGATTTCGGTCAGTTCCAGCGTCACGCGCAGGTCGGGCTTGTCCGAGCCGTAGCGATGCATGGCTTCGGTGTAGCTCAGGCGCGGGAAAGGGTTCGGCAGATCAACGTCGATGGCTTCCTTGAACACATAGCGGATCAGGTTTTCCATGATTCCGGTGATCTGGACTTCGTTCAGGAACGAGGTTTCGATATCGACCTGGGTAAATTCCGGCTGGCGGTCAGCACGAAGATCTTCGTCGCGGAAACATTTGGTTATCTGATAGTAGCGGTCAAAGCCGGCAATCATCAGCAGTTGCTTGAAGAGTTGGGGCGACTGTGGCAGCGCGAAGAAGTGGCCAGGGTTGACGCGCGACGGAACGAGATAGTCGCGTGCGCCTTCCGGCGTGCTCTTGGTGAGCATCGGGGTTTCTATGTCGATGAAGCCAGCGTCGTCGAGGAAACGGCGGAAAGCGCGCGCTGTCTTGTAGCGCAACTGCATGTTCTTCTGCATTTGCGGCCGCCGCAGATCGATCACCCGGTGCAGCAATCGAACGTTCTCGGAGAGGTTCTCTTCGTCAAGCTGGAACGGCGGTGTCACGGATGGGTTCAACACTTCAATTTCGTGGCACAGGATCTCAACTTCGCCGCTTGCCATGTTCGGGTTGATCGACCCGGCGGGGCGCGCGCGCACCGTTCCCGTAATTTTCAGGCAGTATTCATTGCGTATCGATTCGGCGATAGCAAACATCTCTGATCTGTCCGGATCGCAAACGACCTGAGCTAGGCCATCGCGGTCGCGCATGTCGATGAAAATGACTCCGCCGTGGTCGCGTCGACGATGTGCCCAGCCACAGAGGCTGACGACTTGGCCGATAGTTTGTGAATTGACTTGTCCGCAGTAGTGAGTTCGCATGCTGATTCCGGAGTTAGGAAAGTGAGTTAGTGGAGGATTTTGAGCGAAGTTTCGTTCGGGCGGGTGGTGTAACCACACCCATTGATATGATGTACTTGAGGGCTTCGTCGACTTCCATGTTGAGTTCGATGACGTCGCTCTTGGGCAGCATCAGAAAAAAGCCGGAGGTTGGGTTCGGCGTGGTCGGCACATAGACGCTAACGTAATCGCCGGAAAGGTGGTTAAGTACATCGCCGCCGGGCGTGCCGGTGAGGAAGGCTATAGTCCACGAACCCTCGCGAGGATACTGGATCAACAGCGCTTTGCGAAATGCGTTACCAGACGAAGAAAACAGCGTGTCGGAAACCTGCTTGACGCTGTTGTAAATTGAATTGACGACCGGGATGCGGGCGAGAAGTTTTTCCCACCAGCCAACGAGTCGTTGCCCGATAAAATTTGCAGCGAGCAGGCCGGTGACCATGATGATCAGCAGCGTAAGGATTATTCCTGTTCCGGGAAAATCGAATCCAAAAAGCGCGCGGGGTGTCACTGATTCCGGAAGAAGGCGCAGCGATTGATCGGCGACACTGGCAATCAGCGACAGCACCCAGGCAGTAATCGCCAAGGGAACCCAGATCAGGAGTCCAGTGATGAAATAGCGCTTGATCAACTGGCTGCGCACGCGCTCTCTCCAGGGCAGCCTGCGCAGGCCGGTGTCGGCTCCACTTTTTCCGGCTTCGCGGCAGGCTTGCCGCCGCCCTTGAAGTCCGTGGCGTACCAGCCATTACCTTTCAGTTGAAAGCCGGCAGCGGTCACTTGCTTGTGATATGTCTCCTGATCGCATTCAGGGCAGGTGCTTAACACCGGATCGCTCAGTTTTTGCAGATGATCTTTTTCAAAGCCGCAGGAAGCGCAACGATAGGCGTAGATCGGCATGGCAAACCTCTATTTGACTACAAAGTCGTAAATTATAACCGAAGGGATGTGGATTTCACTTTACCCACCTTTGCCGAGATGAGGGCAAAAGCCTTGTTTTCAAGCAATTACATCAGGCTGAGGTAAGTCTGTGTCAGTTCCTTGCCCCAGAAGAGGGCGAGTAGTCCAGCGGCGGCCAGATAGGGGCCGAAGGGAATTGGGACATTACGACCGCGTTTGGCCAATATGATCAGGCAGATACCAACAACCGCACCAACCAGCGAGGAGAGCAGAATGGTCAATGGGAGTATCTGCCATCCGAGCCAGGCTCCGATTGCGGCGAGCAGCTTGAAATCGCCATAGCCCATACCCTCCTTGCCGGTAGTGAGTTTGAATCCCCAGTAGACCGACCACAGCGAGAGATAGCCTCCAATTGCTCCGATAACCGCTGACTGAAGATCGGTGAAGGTGCCAAACAGGTTGAACAGCAAACCGGTCCAGAGTAGAGGTAAGGTGATCGAGTCGGGCAGTAACTGCGTATCGAAATCGATAAAGGTCAGGGCAATCAGGCACCAGATCATCACAATTCCCCCGACTGCAGCCCAGCCGTAGCCAAAGTGTGCGGCAGCATAGGCAGAGAGCAGACCGGTCAGTGCTTCGACGATAGGGTAGCGAGGTGAAATCGGTGTTTTGCAGGCTGAGCATCTGCCACGCAAGGCAATCCAGCTAATGACCGGGATGTTTTCCAGCGCGGTGATCGGGTGTCCACATTGAGGGCAGCGCGAGCGCGGCTTGGCGAGGGACAAAGGTTCGTTGTCAGGAATCTCTTCGCCGCGCAATTCAGCGCACTGGCAACGCCAGTCGCGTTCCATCATTTTTGGCAGACGATGGATCACAACATTAAGGAAGCTGCCGACCAGAAGGCCGATGACTCCAAGGGAGAGAGTAAAGACGGTCGGATCCAGAAATCCATTCAGCCAGCTTTGCTCCATTAGACTACGGCACCCAGTTTGAAAATTGGCAGGTACATGGCGATAACCATGCCTCCAATCAATGTCCCCAGAACGACCATGATGATCGGCTCCATGAGGCTGGAAAGCGCGTCTACAGCATCATCTACTTCAGCCTCAAAGAAATCGGCAACCTTACCAAGCATTGCATCCAATGCACCTGATTCTTCGCCGATGGCAACCATCTGGTTAACCATGTTGGGAAACAACTGGCTGTTTTGCATTGCTGAAGTCAGGCTGGTACCAGTACTGACTTCGCTCTGGATCTGCTTTGTTCCGACTTTGTAGACATAGTTGCCTGCTGCGCCACCAACAGAATCGAGTGATTCCACCAGAGGGACGCCCGCAGCGAACATAGTGGATAGGGTGCGCGTCCATCGTGCAATTACCGATTTTCGAACGAGACTGCCAAATATCGGGACGCGAAGAAGTAGGCGGTCCATGGCGAACTGCATGGACTCCGAACGCTTCCATGTGTAAAAGAAGAAGTAAAGTCCGCCGCCAATCGAGCCAAAAATAGCCCACCAGTACGCAACAAAATAGTCTGAGATTGCCATCACGATCAAAGTCGGGGCAGGTAGGTCAGCACCAAAACTCGTAAATACCTGCTTGAAGGCAGGAATTACAAAAATCATGATGATCGCGGTGATGACAAAGGCTACGATAATGATGGCAATCGGGTAGAACAATGCAGACTTTATCTTCTGTTTGATAGCGATCATTTTTTCTTTGTAGGTCGCCAGACGCTCGAGCAGTGCCTCCAGGATGCCTGCCTGTTCCCCGGCTTCAATCAGGTTGCAGTACAGTTGGTCAAATTGGAGGGGGAATTTTCGAAATGCTTGAGACAGCGAACTGCCGGTTTCTACGTCCGATTTGATGTCAAGAAGCAGTTTGCCCACAGCCGGGTTGTCGTGGCCACGGCCAACGATGTCAAAGGTCTGCAATAGAGGTACACCAGCTTTCATCATCGTGGCCAGCTGTCGTGTGAATAATGCGACATCCTTTTCAGTGACCTTTCTGCCGCCCTTGAAGCTTTGTTTGGATACCTTGGTGACAAGTACGCCTTGGCGACGCAGGGTCGCGTTGACCACAGCCTCACTCGTTGCGCGCTGCTCCCCACGAATGATTTTTCCGGCCTTGTTTTTTCCGACCCAGAGAAACGAAAATTCTTTGACTTCCTGGGATCGTTTTGTCGGTTTCGTTGCAGTCGCCATGCTGTCCCCTTCGATATTCTTTAAACGTTTGTGCTGCCCAAGATTTCGTCGAGCGAAGTAAGGCCTTGTTTGACCTTCAAAAGACCAGAACGGCGCAGGTCATTCACCCCTTCTTTTTGCGCCTGAACTGCGATATCGAGGGCTGTTCCGTTGGCCATGATCAAGCGCTGAATGGCTTCGGTAACGGGCATGACCTGATAGAGGCCTACTCGTCCCTTATAACCACTGCCTTTGCAGCGATCACATTCTCCTGGGCCTTGCAGTGACCAGCTACCGTCTAGATCTTCCTCCGTGAACCCTGCATTCAGTAGCGTTTCGATTGGTGTGTCGAGGGGCTTCTTGCAAGTGCACAATCGACGGACGAGGCGCTGGGCAGTGATCAACAGAATGCTCGATGCGATATTGAAAGTCGGGATGCCCATGTTCATAAGGCGGGTCAGTGTCGATGGGGCATCATTGGTGTGCAGCGTTGAAAGCACCATATGCCCCGTTTGCGCCGCCTTGATGGATATCTCTGCTGTTTCAAGATCGCGTATTTCGCCGACCATGATGATGTCTGGGTCTTGGCGAAGGAATGCCTTAAGTGCGACCGGGAAGGTTAGGCCTTGGCGATCATCGATATTGACCTGGTTGATGCCCGGCAGGGGGATTTCAGCCGGGTCTTCCGCCGTGGAAATATTGATCCCAGGCTTGTTCAAGATGTTGAGACAGGTGTAGAGGGATACTGTTTTTCCTGAGCCGGTCGGGCCGGTAACCAGTACCATCCCGTACGGGCGCTGAATGGCGTCGAGGAGAAGGGTTTTCTGATCAGGATCGTATCCCAAAGCATCGATTCCCAGCGTGGCGCTGCTGGGGTCAAGGATGCGCAGAACAATTTTTTCTCCATACATTGTTGGCAGGGTGCTGACGCGAAAGTCGATTGCACGGCTTTTGGACAGAACCAGCCGCATGCGACCATCTTGTGGAACGCGTTTCTCGGCGATATTGAGTCGAGAAATGACCTTGATGCGCGATGCAATTTTCTCTTTGATGACTAAAGGAGGTGCCGCGATTTCACGCAAAATGCCATCAGTGCGGAAGCGGATACGGTAACTTTTTTCGTACGGCTCAAAGTGGATGTCCGAGGCGCCTTCGTTGATCGCGTCAAGCAGCATTTTCTGGATGAATTTGACGACTGGCGCATCGTCGACTTCAAGCGCTGAGGCGTCTTCAGTCTTTTCAGCAGCGTCTTCGTCGTGAAACTCTAGATTGATATCTTCGTTGGTGAGGTTCTTGAGAGTGTCCTCGGCTGACTCTGAAAGCTTGGTAACTAGTGGGGCGAGTTGACTCTCGTCAACGATAACCGGGTCCACGGCCATTCCGGTCTGGAAGCGGATTTCGTCTAGTGCGCGCAGATTAGTCGGGTCAGCGATGGCGACAGAGAGTCGGTTGCCACGTTTATGCAGCGGAACAACACGGTGTGACGCAATCAGCTTGCGGTCAATCGCAGTCTTCTGAATATGGGCGTCGTCAAATGCATTGAGGTCAAGCAGTGGGTAGCCAAAAGTGTCTGACGCAAAACGCGCAATATCGGGCGAGCTCATTTTTCTAGTGCCGACCAATTGCTCAATGAACGAACTTCTAGTCGCAGCCGCCTGTGTCAGCAGGGTTTCGGCCTCGGCTTCCTTTATTCGGCCTGCTTGGACAAGCGCGCGAGCGAGTCCATTAAGTGCGGAAGTTTGCGGATTGGCTGCCATAGTTCGCTAAAAGACGCTTTCCTGCTTCAAAGAATCACAACACAAAATACTGCACAAAGTATGCCAGATTGATGATGCATTGAGTTGGCGCGTTTGTAAAGAAGCGAAAAGCATGGTGCTAGATGCGGCCAAGAAGAACTTCGGAAACAAAGCGGCTTCCAATGTAGGCCAGCAGAAGAACCAGAAAACCGGATAAAGTCCAGCGAAGCGCGATCCGGCCACGCCAGCCATAGGCATGGCGACCGATCAGAAGTGCGGCAAAGATTCCCCAGGAGGCAAAGGCAAACAAGGTTTTGTGGTCAAGGACCAATGCTTTGCCAAATATGGCTTCCGAGAACATGACGCCACTCCCCAGCGCCACTGTCAGCAGAGAAAACGCAATGATGATCATGCGGAAAAGCAAGGCTTCCATGGTCAGGATTGGAGGAAGACTTGAAAAATGCCCGTTAAGCTCCTTTTGATGCAATTTACGTTCGACAAAACCCATGAATACAGCGTGCAGCGCAGAAAGCGTGAATAAGCTGTAAGCCAGCATGGCGGCCAGGAAATGCAACTTGAAGCCCCAGGCGTAGGCATGCGCAATCACATGTACTTGAGGGAACAGGGCTGGACTCGCGGCACAAAGCGCGGCGAGTGGTAGCACCATCGGTTGTAGGCCATCCATGCGCGAATGGAAGCTTTCCAGCCAGTAAATGACTACCGCCAGCCACAGCATCAGCGATAGCGCAAAGCTGAACGAAAAACGCATTCCTCCAGCGCCGAACAGTCCGTCATACAAGCCGACACCCTGAAGCGTCAGAGCGACGAATATCGCCAGCCGTTCCCAAGCTTGCATCGGGAGAGGGTCCAATGGTTTTCCGGTCGCGCGCCAGCGGGTGTGCCAGAAATGGTAGCCGAGAGCCGCGTAAAGCAGGCTCGAAGCAATGTGAGGCAGAAGGTGCAGTAGAATGTCCAGCATTTCTTGAGTTTACACCAAGCTGGAAGCCAAATGCTCGACAACCTGACTCAACGCCTTGCCCGCGTCATGAAGACGCTGCGCGGTGAAGCACGCCTCACCGAAGACAACATCGCCGATGCTCTGCGCGAGGTCCGGCTTGCTCTTCTGGAGGCTGACGTTGCACTGCCTGCCGTCAAGGCACTGATTGCTGCCGTCAAGGAGAAGGCGGTTGGCGAAGAGGTAATCGGCTCCCTGAGTCCCGGTCAGGCGCTGATTGGTGTGGTTCACCGCGAGTTGACGCTGCTCATGGGTGAGGCGCACAACGGTCTCAACCTGGCCACCCAGCCTCCAGCGATTATCCTGATGGCCGGTTTGCAGGGGGCTGGCAAAACCACTACGGTCGGCAAACTAGCCAAGTTGCTGCGGGAAACGCAAAAAAAGAAAGTGCTGGTCGTGTCCTGCGACGTTTATCGTCCGGCGGCTATCGAGCAGTTGAAGACCGTTGCTGAGCAAGCCGGTGTTGATTTTTTTCCATCGGTTTTGTCGGACAAACCGGTTGATATAGCGCGTAACGCGGTTGATTGGGCCAAACGCCACTATCACGATGTGCTGCTTGTGGATACGGCGGGCCGTTTGTCGATTGACGAAGCGATGATGAAGGAGATCGCCGAACTCCACGCGGCGATCAAGCCGATCGAAACATTGTTCGTGGTTGATGCCATGCTGGGTCAGGATGCGATCAATACGGCCAAGGCGTTCAGTGAGGCTTTGCCTTTGACCGGCATCATCCTCACCAAACTGGATGGCGATTCACGTGGTGGTGCGGCGCTCTCGGTGCGCCATGTGACCGGGCGGCCAATAAAATATGCCGGTGTTGGCGAGAAACTTTCAGGAATTGAAGCTTTTCACCCTGAACGTATGGCCTCGCGCATTCTCGGTATGGGCGATGTCCTTTCACTGATCGAGGATGCCAAGAAGGGAATTGACGAACAGCAAGCTGTCGAGTTTGCCAAGAAGCTCAAATCGGGCAAGGGCTTCGATCTCAACGACTTCAAGGAGCAAATCGGCCAGATGCGCAAGATGGGCGGACTCTCGTCGATGATGGACAAGTTGCCGGCACAGTTTGCCCAAGCGGCGAGTCAAATGCAGGCCGGTGGTGAAGAAAAAACGATTGGCCGAATTGAAGGCATCATCAATTCGATGACGCCGGCTGAGCGTAGTAAGCCAGAGCTCTTAAAGGCCTCGCGCAAGCGTCGTATCGCCGCAGGGGCTGGGGTTCAGGTGCAGGAAGTCAATCGTTTACTCAAACAGTTCGAGCAGTCGCAGAAAATGATGAAGCAATTTTCCAAAGGTGGCATGGCCAAGCTGATGCGCGGGATGAAAGGGATGTTGCCAGGGATGCGCTGATTGTCGGTGTTTTAACGCGAAGCCACTCGTTCGCTTATGTAGATCCATTGATTGTGCCAGGCGCCGCGGACGAGATTGGGGTATTCGGCTTGTCCAAGGCTCCCGTTGTAACGGCCTAGGGCGCGGTAGAGATCGCCCCGTTCGATGTCCAGGTAATGGCGCAGGATGGTACAGCCGTAGCGTAAATTGGTCCTGAGGTGAAATAGGTTGTCATCGTTGCGACCGATGACTTTGATCCAGAATGGCATGACCTGCATGAAACCACGCGCCCCTGAAGATGAAACGGCGTATTTCTTGAATCCGCTTTCTACCTGAATCAGTCCGAGAACCATTTGTGGATCAAGCCCCGCGCGCGTCGCTTCATAATGCACGGCGCGCAGGAATTCCAGTCGGCTTTCGCGGTCAGCAATGCGTTTTTCCAGCCGGCGCGACATCTCAGTCAGCCAGTCAATAGCCTCCATCGAGTCTAGAAACGAGCTTTTTGGAGGGGCTTGATCCGAGATGGTGCGTGATAGTGCGGCTTGAACACTGGCTGCAAGGGGCTCGTATTTTTGAGCCCCGGCAAAGGCTGTCAGCGGTAACAGAAGTGTCAGGAGCAGTGTTACTCGGCGCACAACCTGGCTTTCAGGAAACTACCAATTTCGGCAACGGGTACCATTTTCACGTCGGAATCGGTGCGTCCCTTGTATTCCAGCTTGCCTTCAGCCAACCCGCGATCACCAACGACGACGCGATGCGGTAGACCGAGCAACTCCATTTCCGCAAACATGACCCCTGGGCGCTCGTTGCGGTCATCGAGGAGAACATCAACGCCAGTTGCCTTGAGCTCTGAATAAAGCTTGTCTGCCGCTACTTTTACGGATTCACTCTTGGCATAGCCCATGGGGACGATGCAAACTTCAAATGGCGCGATGGATTCTGGGAAAATGATGCCGCGTTCATCATGATTTTGTTCGATAGCTGCGCCAACGATACGTGAAACCCCGATCCCATAGCATCCCATTTCCATGACCTGGCTTTGGCCGCTTTCGTCGAGGAAGCAGCACTTGAGGGCTTCGGCGTATTTTGTACGCAGCTGGAAAATGTGACCGACTTCAATGCCGCGGCAGAGTTCGAGTTGGCCTTTGCCGTCGGGGGAAGGGTCACCGGCCACTACGTTCCGCAGGTCAGCGACCGAGACGGGCTCCGCCAGGTCGCGACCAAAATTGACACCGGTGATGTGAAAACCGGCGTCATTGGCACCGCAAACAAAGTCACTCATGGCCGCTACGCTACGATCCGCATAAACAGGGATGTTGCTGAGGCCGACAGGGCCAATGTAACCTGGCTTGCAGCCGAGAGCTTCGATGATTTCATCTTCGCGAGCAAAGCGGAATTCCCCTGTGACTTTCTGTGTCTTGATTTCATTCAAGTCGTGGTCGCCGCGCAGCAGGATCAGCGCGAACTGAGTACCATCGTTGTCAGGGAGGTTGCACATGATGGCAATAGCCTTGACCATCTTTATCAAAGGGATGCTGAGGAACGCAGCAACATCCTCACACTTGGTCTTGCCGGGGGTGGCCACTTTTGTCATGACCTCGGAGGCTGGGCCACGGGGTGTGGCTGGGGCCATGGCCTCAGCCAGTTCGACATTGGCGGCGTATTCCGAATCGGGGCAATAGGCCAAAGCATCTTCGCCGGAGTCGGCTAGCACGTGGAATTCATGTGAGCCTGTTCCGCCTATTGATCCTGTGTCGGCAGCAACGGCCCGAAACTTCAGTCCGAGGCGGTTGAAAATCCGGGTGTAAGTCTCGAACATGTTGCGGTATTCGCGCTGCAAGTCCGCGAAATCAGTGTGGAATGAGTAGCCGTCCTTCATCAAAAACTCGCGGCCGCGCATGACGCCAAAGCGTGGCCGAATCTCGTCGCGGAACTTCATCTGCACCTGGTAGAAATGCAGAGGCAGCTGTCGGTAGCTCTTGACTTCCTTGCGTACTACATCGGTAATGACCTCTTCGTGCGTTGGGCCGATTACGAATTCACGCTGATGACGGTCCTTGAGGCGCAATAGCTCAGGGCCGTATTTTTCCCAGCGCCCGGATTCCTGCCATAACTCGGCCGGTTGCACCGCAGGCATCGACAACTCGATGGCACCGGCGCGATCCATTTCCTCGCGGACGATATTTTCAACTTTGCGCAGGATACGCAGTCCAATCGGCATCCATGTATAGATGCCGCCAGCCAGTCGTTTTACGAGGCCGGCGCGCAGCATCAATTTGTGGCTGACGATCTCGGCATCGGACGGCGCTTCTTTGAGCGT
>JAIFNM010000284.1 GCA_020047725.1 Betaproteobacteria bacterium | reverse complement strand
AGCCGAAGGGGCACACCTTCCCGGTGCTGGCCAATCTCTTCGGCACACCGCGCCGCGTCGCGCTGGGCATGGGGCAGGAGTCGGTTTCGGCTTTGCGTGAAGTCGGCAAACTGCTCGCTTACCTCAAGGAACCAGAGCCGCCAAAGGGTTTGAAAGACGCGTGGGACAAACTGCCAGTGCTGAAACAGGTGCTCAACATGTCGCCGAAGGTGGTTTCGTCGGCACCGTGCCAGGAGGTTGTGTGGGAGGGCAATGGTGTCGATTTGTCGCGCCTGCCGATCCAGCACTGCTGGCCGGGCGATGTGGCGCCGCTGATCACCTGGGGACTGACGGTGACACGTGGGCCGAACAAGGCGCGGCAGAATCTCGGTATCTACCGGCAACAAGTGATCGGGCGCAACAAGGTGATTATGCGCTGGCTGGCACATCGCGGCGGCGCGCTCGATTTTCGTGATCATTGCCAGCAGAACCCCGGTCAGCCTTTCCCTGTGGCTGTGGCGCTCGGCGCTGACCCGGCGACCATTCTTGCGGCGGTAACGCCGGTGCCGGACAACCTGTCCGAGTACCAGTTTGCCGGCCTGTTGCGCGGTGCCAAAACCGAGCTGGTGAAATGCCTAGGCTCGGATTTGCAGGTGCCCGCTTCGGCTGAAATTGTGCTGGAAGGTTTCATCGACCCCAGCGAAACAGCACTCGAAGGCCCGTACGGCGACCACACCGGTTACTACAACGAGCAGGCGACGTTCCCGGTCTTCACCATCGAGCGTATCACCCTGCGCAAGAGCCCGATCTATCACAGCA
The DNA here is from genome assembly GCA_020047725.1 of Betaproteobacteria bacterium. Taxonomy (GTDB): domain Bacteria; phylum Pseudomonadota; class Gammaproteobacteria; order Burkholderiales; family Rhodocyclaceae; genus Propionivibrio. The sequence continues at coordinate 4,287 of JAIFNM010000284.1, read as the reverse complement.
CCTACACCGGCAAGCCGCCGGACGAGCCGGCGATGCTCGGCGTGGCGCTCAACGAGGTTTTTGTGCCATTGCTGCAAAAGCAGTTTCCCGAGATCACCGACTTCTATCTGCCGCCCGAAGGTTGTTCCTACCGGCTGGCGACCGTCAGCATCAAGAAACAGTATCCCGGCCATGCCAAGCGGGTGATGTTCGGCATCTGGAGTTTCCTGCGCCAGTTCATGTATACCAAGTTCATCATCGTGGTGGACGACGACGTAAATATCCGCGAGTGGAAGGAAGTGATCTGGGCGATGACGACGCGCGTCGATGCGGCGCGCGACACGCTGATCGCCGAAAACACGCCGATCGACTACCTTGATTTTGCCAGTCCGGTGGCCGGCCTGGGAAGCAAGATGGGCCTCGACGCAACTAACAAGTGGCCGGGAGAAACCAGCCGCGAGTGGGGCACGCCGATTGCGATGGATGCGGCGGTAAAGCAGCGTGTGGATGAAATGTGGGCGGCACTCGGCCTGTGACCGGTACGGAGTCGGACGGAAACATTTTGCAGCGTTAAATCGGCTTCAGCGTATGATGGACGGAAGTCATGGCGCTCGAAAAGTCTCAATGAACCCGTCATCTGATCCCACTCCCGGAGCTTGGCGATTTTCACCTTCACGTGTTGCTCTGATCTATGCGGCGTTCGCCGTGCTATGGATTGTAGCGTCGGGTGCGCTGCTGACCCTCAGCATTGAAGACCCGGTATGGCAAGGTCGGCTGGAAACGGGCAAGGGGTTGCTGTTTGTTCTGGTAAGCAGCAGCCTGCTTTATCTGTTGCTCAGGCAGTGGCGGGATCAGTCGCTCGTGCCGGTTAGCCAGGCGGCCCAGCGGCCATCCGGGATACGCTGGCGGGTGTTGTCATTCCTTGTCTTGGCGGCGATTGTGCCCTTGACGGGGCTGGTCGTCGTAAAAATTTATGGTCCTCAGATCGAGCGCGACGCCTTTGCCAGCCTGGAGGTTATCGCCGAACTTCGCGTCCGACAGATGGAAAACTGGCTGGACGAACGCCGCGCTGACGGCAGTGTGATCATGTCGTCACCGGATATCATCCGGCTGGTGGCGGCATTCAAGCATGGGAGCGGAAACCGGGTTCGGGATGAACTGAGTGATCGCCTGACCGCTGCGCTTGACGCCCAGCAGTACGATGCGGTCTCGTTGGTTGATCCTCAGGGGAAAAGCCTTTTGTCCATCGGCCAGCACGATCAACCGGGTAGAGAAGCCACGGACACGATTACGCGGGCACTGCTTGGTGGCTTGCCGCTTTTCAGTGAACTTTTTGCTGATTCTGCGGGTAATCGGCACCTTGATCTTGTGGTGCCTTTGTTCCTCCTTGAGAACGGGCTACAACAGCCCTTGGGCGCCTTGATTCTGCATGTTTCGCCCAATAAATTCCTGCTTCCAAGCCTCAAGCGCTGGCCTGTGGCAAGCGCCAGCGGAGAAATGCTATTGGTGCGTCGGGACGGTAATTCCGTTCTTTTCATGAATGAGCTTCGACAGAGCCAAGGCGGAAACCTGTCCCTGCGTTTGCCTCTGGACCGGGCTGACTTTCCCGAAGCCTACGCGGTCAAAGAGGCTCGTTCAGGGGTGCGCCAGGGGATGGATTATCGTGGCGTGGCGGTTTTTGCAGCCTATCGCCCGGTAACCGGTACCGAGTGGGTGATTATTGCGAAACTCGACCGTGATGAAGTTCTGGCACCGTTACGCAGCCTGGCGTTCTGGGTCAGCCTGGTCGCGTTGCTTGCCATCTCTGCGGTCGGAGGAGTGATGCTGGTTCTCTGGCGCCAGCGGGGTCGGAACCAGCAGCTCGAGTTGCAGGCCCAGGCGGATCGACTGCTCCGGCAATTCTACGATCTGCCATTCATCGGTATCGCGATCAGCTCGCCCGTGACAAAGCGCTGGGTGAAGTTCAATGATCGTCTGTGCGAAATCCTGGGTTATTCGCGCGAGGAAATGTTCGCCGTGAGCTGGGTCGAGATGACGCATCCGGATGACTTGGCGGCCAACATTGCCGCATTGGAACGCGTCATGCGTGGGGAGTCCGACGGTTACATACTGGACAAGCGTTTTATTCGCAAGGACGGCCGGATCGTGCACGTGACGCTTGATGCCAAGTGCTTGCGCGCGGCCGATGGCACACCCGAATACATTCTCGCCACGATGCAGGACATCACCGAACGGAAGCTGGCTGAAGCGAAAATCCAGCAATTGACGAGGATTTATGCGACCTTGAGCGAGTGTAACCAGGCCATTGTGCGTTGTACCAGCCAAGAGGAGTTGTTTCCGCAGATCTGCCGTTTTGCGGTGGAACTTGGCGGCATGAAGCTGGCGTGGATCGGTCTGATTGATCCGGATTCGCTCATGATTCGGCCGGTTGCCAGCTTCGGTGAAGGCGCTGCTGATCTGTCCGAAATCCGGATTTCCGCCGATCCCGAAACCAGCTTCGGACGTGGGGCTCTGGGGTCCGCAATTCGAGAGCAAAAACCTGTCTGGATCAGCGATTATCTGAATGATCCGAGAACGGTCGTCTGGCATGAGCACGCAAGGCGTGCTGGCTGGGGGGCGGTGGCAGCGCTGCCATTGAGCAGGAATGGTGTAATCATCGGGACGTTTGCGCTTATTTCGGGGGAGATCAATGCCTTCGACGAGGCGGTGCGCAATCTGCTGACCGAAATGGCTAATGACATCAGCTTTGCGCTGAACGCTTTTGACCGTGAGGCAGAGCGTCAGCGTATTCAAGCTGCCTTGCGTGAAAGTGAGAGCCGTTTCCGCGATCTGTACGAAAAAGCGCCACTGGCCTACCAGTCACTGGATATCGAGGGAAATATTCTTGAGGTCAACAATGCCTGGCTCAAGCTGCTCGGGCGCAGTCATGATGAGGTTGTCGGGACGTTTGTTGGCGATTATCTGACAGACGTTTCGATCAAGACACTGCAGCACGAATTTCCAAGGTTTCAGAGTAAAGGGCGGGTCGACGTTTCTCCATAAGGATGGATCGCAGCGTTTGCTGATGGTCAATGGCCAAATTGCACGTGACAAGGAAGGAAACTTCCTGCGCACGCATTGCATCCTGACTGATCTCACCGAGCGCTTGCAGACGGCAGAGCAACTCAAACTGGCGGCGACGGTGTTCGAGCAGAGCGCCGAGGGCATTCTCATCACTGATTCCGGCCATAACATCCTGATGGTCAACCGCGCTTTTTCGATCATCACCGGCTACAGCGCCGCCGAAGCCTTGGGCAAGAACCCGCGCATGATGTCGTCCGGGCGCCATGACGAGAGCTTTTTCCTTGCCATTTGGAAGACTGTCCATGCCGACGGCTACTGGCAGGGCGAAATGTGGAACCGGCGCAAGGATGGCGAGATTTACCCTGAGCTCGTCTCGATCAGCCAGGTGCTTGATGCCGACGGTGTGGTGAGTCACTATGTCGGCATCTTCAGCGACATATCGGAACACAAGGAAAGTCAGGCGCACATCCAGCGACTGGCCCACTACGACTCGCTGACCGGCCTGCCGAACCGTAGCCTGCTGGCCGACCGTGTCGGGCATGCGATCAGCCGGGTGGAGCGTAACAGCGAACCGCTGGCGCTCATCTTTCTCGATCTCGACCGCTTCAAGAACGTCAATGATTCACTCGGGCATCGTGTCGGCGACGATTTGCTGGTCCTGGTTGCCGAACGCCTGAAAGCCTTGCTGCGGGACGAGGATACGGTTTCGCGCCTGGGCGGCGACGAATTCATTCTGGTTCTGCCGGGCGCCAACGACGATGGCGCTGCCCACGTGGCCGAAAAAGTGCTGAAATCCCTGTCACTTCCCTACTTCATTGTGCAACATGAGCTGACGATCACGCCTTCGCTCGGTATCGCCATGTACCCCGCAGATGGCGACACCTACGAAAAACTTTCGATGTGTGCCGATGCCGCCATGTATCGTGCCAAGCAGGGCGGTCGCAACACTTTCCGATTTTTCACCAGGGAAATGCAGGAACGCTCGGATCGTACCCTGCAACTTGAAAACGCCCTGCGTCGGGTGCTTGAATCCGACCAGCTGCAACTTCATTTCCAGCCGCAGATTTCCCTTGAAAGCGGAGGCGTCATCGGTGTGGAAGCCCTGTTGCGCTGGCAGCATCCTGAGATGGGTCGGGTTCCGCCGAACGACTTCATTCCCGTTGCCGAAGATAGCGGGCTGATCCTGCCCATCGGCGAATGGGTGTTACGCAAGGCCGTACAGCAAATGAAGGCGTGGATGGACGC
>JAIFNM010000037.1 GCA_020047725.1 Betaproteobacteria bacterium | reverse complement strand
TTCCGACGGCGATGACCACATCGGCTTCGGCGGCTAGCTCGTTGGCGGCTGGTGATCCGGTGACGCCAATGGCGCCCGAAAGCATTGGATGGTCCCAGGCCAGGACGCTCTTACCGGCATGCGTTTCGCCGACCGGAATACCGTGCGCTTCAACGAAAGTCTTGAGCGCTTCGCAACCACCTTGGCTATATAGAACGCCGCCACCGGCAACGACCAGCGGACGTTTAGCCGTCTTCAGCAGTTCGGCTGCGGCCTCGATCTGGAAGGTCTCGGGCATCGGCTGGCGGAAATGGACAACGCGTTCGGCAAAGAACTCTTCTGGCCAGTCGGCGGCCATGGCCTGCACGTCCTGCGGCAAGGCCAGTGTGACCGGACCGCAAAGTGCGGGGTCAGTGAGGTAGGCAATGGCGCGCGGCAGGGCAACAAGCAACTGGTGCGGCGTGACGATGCGATCAAAGTAGCGCGATACCGGGCGCAGGCAGTCGGCTGCCGAGACGCCACCATCCTGGAAATCTTCAACTTGCTGGAGTACCGGATCGGGATCGCGGGAAACGAATACATCGCCGGGAAGCAGCAGCATCGGCAGGCGATTGACGTGGGCGGTCGCTGCGGCGGTAACAAGATTTGTGCAGCCCGGACCGATCGAAGTAGTGACAGCCATCATGCGGCGGCGGAAATGCGCTTTGGCATAGGCCGTCGCGGCCAGCGCCATTCCCTGTTCATTGTGCGCCCGATACGTGGGGATCTGTTTCCGCGCTGCATACAGCGCTTCGCCAAGCCCCACCACGTTACCGTGCCCGAAGATAGCCCAAACGCCGCCAAACAGCGGCTCTGTGCCACTTTCGGTAGACACCCGTTGTGCAACCAGATAACGCACCAGAGCCTGCGCCATCGTCAGACGAACCGTAGCCATTCCCAAAACCTCCACTATTTTCCGTTGATTCCGTAACCCAGCGCAATGTTTGCTATGAGTGTTTGCGCTTAACCCATTTGCCCTCGGATCCGCTGCCAGATTCAAGGGAAGCTGTTGCCAAAGATAGCCGGCTTCAGGCGAAAATGCAACTAATTTTCGTTTTGACCGCGTTATGGAAAGAAATTTCTATTAGCGGGTGTGAGTATGGCCATGCTGACGCTTGTCACAACGAAGGCCGTGCTCGGCAATGCCGCCGAAATCGGGTTTTCGAATTGGTGATTTAATAGAATAAACTTTCTATATTGGGCGTTTCGTTCTAGAATATTGCGCATGGCACGCACCTCTTCTTCGCTATGTGCGCCTTTCCGTAGCACCCTACCGATTTCAAACAAACCATGGAGAACACGCATCATGACAATCAGAATGGCAGTTATTGGTGCCGGTCGCATCGGCCAGATCCACGCGTCGAATGCCGCCCGCAATCCGGGCGTCAGCCTGGCCGGCGTCGCTGACGCAATCCCGGAACCTGCCGCCAAGCTGGCCGCGCAACTGGGCACCAGCGTTGTTACTGTTGAACAGATTTTTGCTGACCACAGTATCGACGCCGTGCTTATTGGCTCATCGACCGACACCCACGCCGATCTCATTCAGCGTGCGGCGGCGGCTGGCAAGCACATCTTCTGCGAAAAGCCGGTTGACCTTGACCTGAACCGGGCACGTGAGTGCGAGAAAGCCGTGCAGGCTTCGGGCAAGGCCTGTCTGATCGGATTTCAGCGTCGTTTCGACCCGACGTTCTCTGCGCTCAAGGCACGCATCGAAAAGGGCGAAATCGGCGAGCTTGAGGCCTTGTCGGTCATCAGCCGCGACCCGGGTGCGCCTCCCGTCGAGTACCTGCAACGTTCGGGCGGCATTTTCAAGGACATGACCCGGGTGCGCCTCCCGTCGAGTACCTGCAACGTTCGGGCGGCATTTTCAAGGACATGCTGATTCACGATTTCGACATCTTCCGCTGGATCTTCGGCGAAGAGGCCGAGACGGTTTATGCCACGGCCAGCGCCCTGACCGATCCGACAATCGCCACGGTGGCCAATGACGCCGATACCACGGCCGTGACCATCCGTACCGTGACCGGCAAGCTGGCTCAGATCCATACCTCGCGCCGTGCCGCCTACGGCTACGATCAGCGTTTCGAAGTACTCGGTTCAAAGGGCATGCTGCAGGCCGGCAACCACCGTCCAACCGAAGTCGTTGCATCGGGTCCTGAGGTCGTCTCGGCCGACAAGCCGGAACACTTCTTCCTCCAGCGCTATGAGCGGGCGTACCGTATCGAGCTCGACCATTTTGTGGCGGTACTGGGCGGCCATGAGAAATTGCGCGTCAGCATCGTAGACGGCGTCAAGGCGCTTGAACTGGCGGATGCGGCAACCACCTCCTGGCGCGAAGGCCGTATCGTGCGTCTGACCTAAAAAATTGCCGGAGCGGCGGACTGGGTGACCGCGTTCATGATGACAGGTAGTTTTGTTATCGATCTACGAAGCATTTCGAGCATCTTAAGTATTGCCGGAAACACGGTTGAGAATGGCGCCAACGCGGAGATAGCGACATAGAAGATCAAAGCCGGTGCGGCGACCAGTTTGTTGATCACCGATCTCAATGTACCCAGCAGCAACAAAACCAATCAGGAGTCACGCTTATGAGTAACAGTCGGCCGGAAACAGTTGCATGTATTTCGGAGTTAATTAATCGGGCACGCCAGGCACAGAAGATTGCGCAAGGTTTTTCACAGCAGAAGGTCGATGAGTTGGCAGCTGCAATCACCTGGGAAATTGTTGCCAATCAGGACTTGCTTGAAGAACTTGCAGAGTTCTCCTTTGACGAATGCAGACTTGGCGATGTCCCGTCAAAAATCGCTAAAGTCAGTGTCAAATGCCGAGGCACGTTTTACGATGTCAAGCATGCGAAGACTGTCGGTGTTGTCGAGGAAATTCCAGAGCGTGGACTCGTTCGGATAGCCAAACCGGTCGGCGTGATCGGTTCGCTTGTGCCAAGCACACAGTCGGAAATGCACCCGATCTTGCAGTCTATTTTTGCAGTCAAAGCTCGCGATGCCATTATTTTTTCGCCGCATCCGAGAGGTGCGCGTACTGCAATGAAAACGGTTGATTACATCCGCGCAGTCATGAAGAAATACGATGCACCGGAAGATCTGTTCATTGCCATCGAAAACCCTTCTGTCGAAAAAACAAATGAGCTCATGAAGCAATGCGATCTGGTAATTGCAACAGGCGGGCAACCAATGGTAAAGGCCGCTTACAGCTCCGGAACGCCTGCTTATGGCGTCGGCGCCGGGAATGCAATAATCGTCGTGGACCGGACGGCAGATCTGCCTGATGCGGCCGCCAAGATCAAGACAAGCAAGATCTTCGATCTGTCCGCCGGATGCTCTTGCGATAACAGCGTTGTGATTGATTCGTCGGTTTATGACGAAATGATGAGCGAGTTCAAGAAGGTGGGTGCTTATCTTTTGAATCAGAGCGAAAAAGAGCAGCTAAAGAGAGCGATCTGGCCAAATTGGCCAAAGGATCATGTCATTAACAGGGATATCGTAGCATCACCGGTCAGCAATATCGCCGCATTGGCGGGGCTCAGTGTGCCCGAAGACGCTTGCATGATTCTGGTGGAAGAACAGGAAACCGGCGAAACGACTCCTTTCAGCGGCGAAAAGATGTGCCCGGTCATAGCGATTTATAAGAGCCATGGAATCGACGATGCGATTCGCATCATCAACGAGAACCATGCCTATGCAGGGGCAGGACATTCTTGCGGCATTTATTCCAATACCCGTGAAAATGTTGAAAAGCTGTCAATCGAAACGTTCACCACGCGCGTGGTTGTCAACCTGCCGCAAGCCGCGACCAATACTGGCAGCTGGGTCAGTGGAATGCCCTATACCAGCTCGCTCGGCTGTGGAACCTGGGGGGGGAATATTGCCTCCGAAAACATCACGCTAAAACACTACATGAACAATACATGGGTTATCCGCGAAATCCCGGACCATAAACCTACAGACGAAGAACTGTTTTCAGGTTTCACACCTCGATAATTTTCTGTCTGCTTGAACTCGACACTTCGATTTTGAGGCCAACACTTCGACATCGATCGGGAGCTCAAAGGGGAACTGCAATGAAGGACAGAATCAAGAATGCTCAGTTGCTTGAACGGGTGACTTCGGCTGAACAGGCCGCCGCAGTTATCCGCGACGGCATGACTGTCGCAATGAGCGGATACGCGATGGCCGGTTATCCAAAAGCAGTGATTGATGAACTCGTGCGTCGCAAACAAGAGGGCGAGGCACTGTCGATCAATCTGATCACTGGTGCGAACGTTCCGTTCCTGGACGAGAAGCTTGGCGGGGTGAATATCATTGCCCGGAGAACGCCGATGTGCGCCAGCAGAGCGCTGGCCTCTCAAATCAATCACGGATCAGTCCACTACGTTGAGCAGCAAATGAACAAGATGCCACGCTTGTTGCAAAGCGGCAGCTTCGGCAGGATCGACGTTGCTGTCGTGGAAGCACTGGGAATAAATGCGAACGGCGATTTGATCCCAACCACGTCTTCCGGAATGACCTGGCACTTGATGAATGAAGCAGATCTAGTGGTCATTGAAATCAACAGGGCGCAATCGGAAAAACTCGGCGGTCTTCACGATGTGTTTATTCCGCTTGCTCCGCCTCATTCGCAACCCATTCCGCTTGTTCATACCAGTCAGCGGATTGGCGGCCCCTGTATACCGATCAACCCGGACAAGATCAAATACATCGTCGAAACCAATATCCCGGAACGATCAGGAACTCAAACCCCGAGTACACCGGAAACCGAAAAGATTGCCGAGCATTTGTTCAACTTTCTGGAGTTGGAATGCCATAAGAATTTTGGAGGTACGCTCCCGCCGATTCAAATGGGTTTTGGAAGCATCGCAAACTCGGTAGCCAGAGCCTTCATGCATTCCCGCTTTCAAGGATTGCAGTTCTTTTGCGGCGGTATTGGTGAACCAATCATGGAACTGATCGCCTCTGGAAAAGCCGTGGCCGTATCGACGGGCGGCTTAGAAATGAGCGAGCGGGTGGAACAGCTTATCAACGATACACCAGCTCTTCGTGATGTTCTGGTCATCCGCAACGGCGATATCACTAACAATTCCGAAATAATCGGCAGACTAGGGTTGCTGACGCTCAACACGGGGATCGAGGTTGATATCTACGGGAATGTCAATGCAAGTCATGTCAATGGGAACCGGGTGATGAATGGCATTGGGGGGGGAGCCAATTTTGCTCAAAATGCAGGATTGTCGATTGTCCTAATTCCTTCGACCAGCAAAGGCGGTTCTATTTCAAACATCGTGCCGATGGTGTCTCACCAGGATATCTGTGAACACGATGTGGATCTTCTGGTGACAGAGAACGGCGTGGCGGATCTTCGTGGTCTCGATGATGTAGAGCGCGCAGACGCCATCATAGCGAACTGCACAACCGGAAAATATCGAGAGCAATTGCGTGCTTATCTATGTGAAGCCAGGGCAGAAAGCGGTGGTCATCATCCTCAATTGCCTGAAGCAGCATTTACCTGGTATCGCAGGCTAAAAGAAACGGGGTCTATGCTGGAGGGACAGCCATGAGCAAAATTGAAATCTATGAGGTCGGACCGCGCGATGGCTTCCAGAGTGTCAGTGAATATATACCACTGGACACCAAGATACGCATTATCGAAGGCATAGTAAATTCAGGGATTAAGCACCTGCAAATCACTTCTTTCGTCAGTCCGAAAGCCGTGCCACAGATGAAGGA
>JAIFNM010000202.1 GCA_020047725.1 Betaproteobacteria bacterium | reverse complement strand
TCCAGCTGATCTCCCGATTGCGAAAGGTTGTCGGCCGGGAGGAAGTTCCAATATTGATGATCACGGCCAACGACGACAAGGATGTGCGCTATCAAGCCTTGCAGAGCGGCGCCACTGACTTTCTGACCAAGCCGATTGATCGCGTCGAGTTTTCGGCCCGCGTGCGCAACATGCTGGCGCTGGGGGCCAGCCGCAAGAAGCTTGCCGACAAGGCGGCCTGGCTGGCCGAGGAAGTACGGAAAGCGATGGCCGCTGTTCATGAACGCGAGCAGGAGCTGCTGTTCCGCATGTCGCGCGCGGCCGAGTTTCGCGATCCCGAGACTGGCGCGCACATTCAGCGCATGGCGCATTATTCGCATCTGATTGCACGGCACCTCGGGCTGTCGGTCGAGGATCAGCAACTGATCCTGCAAGCGGCACCAATGCACGATGTCGGCAAGATCGGCATTCCCGATTCGATATTGCTCAAGCAAGGTGCGTTGACGCTGGAGGAGTTCGGCGTGATGAAAACCCATGCGACAAAGGGCTTCGAGTTGCTGAAGGGGAGTCAATCGAATGTGCTCAAGTCGGCAGCAACCATCGCAATTTCACACCACGAAAAGTTCGACGGTTCGGGCTATCCGTATGGTGTTTCCGGCGATGCGATTCCCCTGTTCGGCCGCATCGTCGCGGTGGCTGACGTGTTTGATGCGCTGACATCGGAACGGCCCTACAAGAAAGCCTGGTCGATCGACAAGGCCGCGGGCTATCTGCGTGATGGGGCAGGCAAGCACTTCGATCCGGCGTGTGTCGACGCTCTTCTCGCGAGCTGGGATCAGGTGCTGGTCATTTACGAACAGTATCAGGATGCTGAAGAGCCAGGCAACGTGGATTTCGGGGAGGTAAGGCGGTGAGCGATCTATACAACTACGCCGAGGCGCTGGAGCGACTGGGTGGCGACGAAGCGCTTTTTGTCGACGTGGCCATGCTGTTCGTGGCCGAAAGCGAGGGCTATTGCAGTGCCCTCGAAGGCGCGCTGGCGTCCGGCGACGTGGCCGCCGTGCGGCGCGAGGCGCATACGGTGAAGAGCATGCTGGCGACCTTTTCCTGCGAAAGCGGACGGGAGCTGGCGCAGCGTCTGGAACATCTGGCGGCGGCGGGCAGTCTTGAGGGCGCGGACCGTCTGACCGCCGATGTCGTCGATAGCGTCAGGCGGCTGGTTGCGGTCCTGCCAAAAGACGCCGCTTAAGCTTAATCCGGCAGCTGGATCAGTCCGGCGGCTAGTTCCGGCGTGCTGTTGGCCGGAACGATTCCAAGCAGCGGGGCGTTGATGCGTTCCGTCAGCGCCGCCAGGTTTTCTTCGAAGCGCGACATTTCCGGGTCGATGCGATTAGCGATCCAGCCGGCCAGCTTCAGCCCGCGCGCGGAAATCGCCTGTTGCGTCAAAAGCGCGTGGTTGATGCAACCGAGCCGCATGCCGACGATCAGGATCACCGGCAAACCGAGTGCTTCAGCCAGATCGGCGGCGTCGCACTGAGGGCCAAGCGGCACGCAAAAGCCGCCGACGCCTTCGACCAGCACGGCATCGGCCATTCCGCGCAAGGTGTCGAAGGCCGTAACGATGGCGCTGATGTCAATCTCCCGGCCTTCTTCAGCCGCCGCGATATGCGGCGCAATGGCCGGTTGAAACAGATAGGGGTTGATGAGTTCGCGCAGCACCTGGAAGCCGGAGGCGGCGATCAGCGCTTCGACGTCATCGTTTTCCCCCTCTGCATCGGTCCCGGCGGCGATCGGTTTCATGCCGATGGCGCTCCGGCCTTGAGCGCGCAGCAGGTGCAGCAGCGCGCAGGTGACGAAGGTCTTGCCGACTTCTGTGTCGGTACCGGTGACGAACCAGGCGGGTTTGTGCGGTGAGTTCATTTTTGTGCGTAAGCGAGAATGACGTCGTAGCTTGCCGGCAGGCCGGCGGCTTCGCGGTGTTGTTCGTAAGCGGCTTCCACCTGCTGCCAGGCATGGCGTCCCATCATTCCGCTGCGCGCACCTTCACCGACGTTGTGCGCGCCGATGTCCTTGACGCTGCGCAGCAGGGTTTTCAGGTTCGGGTAATGCACCGTGTGCTTTTCGCGCAACAGGGTGATGTTTCGAAATCCGGAACGCGCCAATGCCGCGCACACCGCGTCGGGCTCGCTGAAGGGCAGGGTGTGGCGGTGCTGGTCGACGCCCGAAAACGCTTCGCGCAGTTCGTGGAAGGTATTCAGGCCAAGCGTACTTACGGCAAGCCGGCCATTCGGCCTGAGCACGCGCGCCGCTTCTGAAAAAGCCGTGTCGTTGTCGCACCACTGGATGGTCAGGCTGGACCACCACAGATCAAAGCTTTCATCGGCGAAGGGCAGCTTTTCGATGTCAGCCGTGAAGCAGGCATCGACGTCGTGCTGTGCCAGGCTGAGCATGGTCGGCGCGAAATCAACGCCCGTGATGTGCGCACCCGGCCAGCGCTGGCGCACGCGGCGCGCGCCATAGCCGGTGCCGCAACCGGCGTCGAGCAGGTGTGACGGAGGCATCATCGCGGGATCAAGTTCTTCGAGCAGTCGCTCGCAGACCCGGCGCTGAACGATGGCGGCGTTGTCGTAGGTGGTGGCGGCGCGGTCGAAGGACTCTCGGACGCGTTGCTTAATCGAAGGCGGGAGCATGGCAGTGGTCGCCAATCAGCGTGGCGAAGCGGTCAGGGTCGTTAAGAAATGGCGCATGGGCGGCCCCGGAGAATACCTCAAGTTGCGCGTCGGGTAGCGTTCCCTTGAGCCATTGGGCCGCGGCACACGGCATCAACGGATCGTTTTCTCCATGAATCAGCAGGGTCGGAACGGTGATCGTGGCGATCTGTTGGCGCAGATCGACATCGCGCAGCCAGCCGAGGCCGGTCAGCAGGTCCTGCGTGTCCGGCAAGGGCGTGGCGAGAAGTAGTCGGTTCAGCGCCCGGCCGATTGATCGCGCCTGGGTGTCACCCTGGTTGATCAGGGCGATGAAGCGTTTCAGCGTTCCGGCGGCATCGCTGGCAATGGCGTCGGAGAAACTGTCGAGCAGATCCGGTGCTTGGGCGTGCGGCCAGTCGGCGGCTTCCGTAAAGCAGGGCGTGCTGCCGATGAGGATCAGCTTCTTGACACGCTGCGGTGCGAATACGGCAGCCTGCAAAGCCAGCAGGCTGCCCAGCGACCAGCCGCACAGGATGCAGTTTGCGGGCAGGCTCTCAGCCAGCACTTGGGCTGTTTGGCGGAACGATGCGCTGGAAGGCTCATTAAATGGCGTTCTACAGAGGGTAGGGCTGAAGGCCGTTTTTTCATGCGGATCTCCGAGGCATTGATCCGTAGATTGTTTATTCATAAGGCTTTCCGGCATGCTGTAACCGGGAAGCGTAAACAGCTGCACACGAAAGCGCGTGGCCAGCGCTGGCAGGATCGTGTCCCACGCCGGATTGCCCAATCCCCAGCCGTGGACCAGAACGAGGTCGGGAAGGCTCATGCCAGATCCCGCAGGGCGTCGACGAGTTGCGCTACATGTTTGGTGCTGTGCGCGGCGGTCAGCGAAACACGTAAGCGGGCGCTGCCTTTCGGCACCGTCGGCGGACGAATGGCCGGAACCCACAGGCCGCGCTCGTAAAGCGCACTGGCGACGCGCAGCGCTTCGTGGTTGTCGCCGATGATCACCGGCTGGATTGCCGTTGGCGAAGGCATCAGTTGCCAGCGGGTGTCAGCCAGACCGTCGTGCAGTTGGGCGGTGAGTTGGCGCAGATGCTCACGCCGGGCATCGCCGCCTTCGATCAGGTCCAGACTGGCGAGCAGCGCGCAGGCCATGGCCGGACTCGACCCGGTGGGCGCGTTGCAGCAGCCACTCGATGACAGTCTGCGATCCGGCGACGAATGCGCCGGAGCCCCCGGCCGCCTTGCCCAGTGTGCCCATGTAAACGACACGTTGCGCTGCGGGTAGATTGAAGTGCGCCAGACTGCCGCGACCCTGCGCGCCGAGCACGCCGAAGCCGTGTGCGTCGTCGAGCGCTAGCCAGGCATCGAAACGTTCGGCCAGTTCTAGCAGGCCGGGCAGCGGTGCCAGATCGCCGTCCATGCTGAACACGGCGTCGGTGAGAATCAGCTTGCGCGGCGCGGTGCTGGCGCTGAGCTGGCGTTCAAGCACGGCGAGGTCGCCATGCGCGTAGCGGTGGCTTTCTGTGCGCGAAAGCTGCACGGCGTCGATCAGCGAGGCGTGGTTGAGCTTATCGGCGAAGATCGCATCGCCGCGCCCGACCAGCGCCGGCACGATGCCGAGGTTGGCCATGTAACCGGTGGAAAAGAGCAGGGCGCGGGCAAAGCCGGTGAAGGCGGCAAGCCGCTCTTCCAGCGCTTCATGCGGCGCCAGATGGCCGCTGACCAGATGCGAAGCCCCGCCGCCGATGCCCCAGGTTGTTGCGCCGGCTCGGGCGGCTTCGACCACTGCCGGATCGTTGGCCAAGCCCAGATAGTCGTTGCTGCAAAAGCTGATCAACTCGCGGCCGTCAACGCGTGCAAGTGGTCCGCACGGTGCATCCAGCGTGCGGCGCGTGCGCGTCAGGCCGTCGACGGAACGCTGCGCCAGTTGGGCGGCGAGTTCGGAATGAAGCAGGGATTCGGGCATTGAAGGCGATCGCGTTTGAGCAGGGAGAGACGGCGCTCCAATAGCGGAGCACCTTGGCCAGGAAGTTTACCAGAAGGGGGTTCTGGGGCTCGCTGAAAAGCTCGCTTGACCGCCCTTGCTCGAGCACGCGGCCCTCGGCAATAAACAGGCAGTGGTCGGAAACCTGCCGGGCAAAGCCCATATTGTGCGTGACGATGATCAGATTGCGGCCTTCAGCGCGCAGCTCGGCGATGAAGTCGAGGACTTCGGCGGTCATCTCCGGATCAAGGGCGGAGGTCGGTTCGTCAAAGATGAGAAAACGCGGCTTGATGGCGATGGCGCGGACGATGGCCACCCGCTGCTGCTGGCCGCCGGAGAGTTCCGCCGGTCGCCGGTCGGCATGCGGCGCGAGCTGGAAGCGCTCAAACAAGGATTCGACGATTTCGTGTGCCTCCGTCGCTGGCAGGCCATGAACCTTGACCAGCGGAAGCAGAACGTTTTCGCGCGCGGTCAGGTGAGGGAAGAGGTTGTAGGCCTGAAAGACGGTGCCAATGCTGCGC
>JAIFNM010000257.1 GCA_020047725.1 Betaproteobacteria bacterium | reverse complement strand
TCCAGGGTTTCTGCGGGAGTAGCTCAGTTGGTAGAGCGATACCTTGCCAAGGTATAGGTCGAGAGTTCGAGACTCTTCTCCCGCTCCAGATAAAAAAAGGGAAAGTGCACAAGCGCTTTCCCTTTTTCCCTTTTCGGGGCAGGTATAATCAGCCTGCTTCAGCCTGGATGGTGAAATAGGTAGACACAAGAGACTTAAAATCCATTGACGGTGTATAGTTCTCAACGAGTTACAACGGTTTGCGTAAATTGTGCGTAAATTATTTGATAACCTTTTGAGGACGCTATCATGGGATCAATTGTCGAGAGCAAGAAGGTGGATAAGGTCAGCGGCAAGACCATCACCCAGTTCCGGGCGCACGTTCGGCGCGTTGGTTTCAAGAGCAAATCAAAGGTCTTCAGCAGCAACACCGAAGCCAAGACGTGGATCCGTAACAACGAAGGCGACGCCGCGCTTGACAAGAAAGCAGCAGGGCGCGGCCTGACGTTCAAACGCCTGATAGAGGACTTCACCGCGTCTGCGCATTGCAAGTACGCGACCTTCGCCCAGCTTGAGTTTTGGCTTGAATTGTTCGGCGCCCTGAAAGTGGGCGAGATTAGCCGGCGCGACATCAATGGCGCAAAGTTAATCCTCAAAAACAAGTTCGCCAGGCGGAACACGCCGATCGGCGTCAAAGACACCAACACCAAATTAACCCCCGCGACGATCAATCGTTATCTGGCCACGATTTCGGCCGTCTTCAACTTCGCCCTTGATCAAGAGGTGATTGACGAGCACCCCATGAAGGGGGGCAAGGTCAAGAAGTTGAAGGAAGGAAACGGCCGCACCAGGGTGCTTAACGATGATGAAGTGACGCGCCTGCTTGATGCTGCGAAAGCGAGCGACTGGCCAATGATGTATCTGTTCGTGCGCATGCTTCTGACGACGAGCGCGCGCAAGACCGAAATATTAGGTCTGAAATGGCGAGATGTGAATCTTGAAGATTCTGTCGCCATCGACAACAATACGAAGAATGGCAGCGCCCGGGCCCTGCCGCTTGTGTCCGAAATCAAGGAACTGCTCGCCGCCGCTTCAAAAGTTCGGCCATTGACCTCCGACTATGTTTTCTTCGACCCCAAGCATCCCGAGAAACCCAAGAATATCGATACGGTCTGGCGTGCCTGCCGCACGGCAGCAGGCCTTTACAAGGACCGCGAGGACGTACTTGACCGCGTGGTGTTGCACACGACGCGGCATACTGCCGTGACCAAGATGCTGAAGGGTGGCGCGAATCTCGCTCAGGCCGCAATCGTGTCAGGCCACAGAACACTGGCCATGCTCAAGCGCTACGAGCACCTGGCGGCACAGGACTCCGTTGATATAGCCGAGCGGCTGCTCGGCGGGAAAGGAGCATAACGTGGAGGATCCAACACCACAGGTCGCGCCCGCGTCCTATGTCACGGTCAAGCTGGCATCCTTGCTGACGGGGCTTTCACAGGGCGCCATCCGGCGCAAGATGCAGGAAGGGAAATGGTTAGAGGGGCGGGAGTATCGGCGCTCCCCTGACGGCGGAATCTTCATTTCACTGAAGGGGTATCAGAAATGGGTCGAATCGGCACCTCTCCGAAAAACCTGATTTCACGGTAAAGCGTAATCTTTTGACGCCGCCTTCGGGCGGCTTTTTTATTGCGGTTGTTCAGTGTTGTTGCTATAGCAAACCCCCTCACCTATATTTGGTAACGAGACGCGGACTCGTTCAATCCGCGGGTGGGTGGTAGCACCTTGAGCTATTTCCGTGCGTTAAGTTGCCAGCGCGATCACATGCCACTGGAGCTTACGGTTAACACGTTGTCTGCACCCCAAATGAGGGGGAGTCGTGTGGCACATCGTTGCCATGCCCTTATTTTGCACGTGTCGGACACGGCAACTCGAAAAGGAGTTGCGCCATGCAAACACCCATTCTGCAAATCGATACCATCACGCTCGACGATCTCTTTTCTGTCGAAGCCCTCGCGGCAAAGCACTCGAGCATCCTGACCGTTCCCACCTTGCGCTGGCAATTACGTTTCCGAAACCGAAACGGCCTTGCGTCGGCATGCTTTCACCTTGGCAAGAAGCTGCTCATTTCAAAGTCTCGGTACGAACAGTGGTTGTCATCACAAGCCGAGCGCGCGATCGCCTGACCGCGCGCGGCGCCACAGAATATCCCGCCGAGTGCGGGATTTTTCATACAGTAAAAATACTGTAGGTGCACGTATCTCCAAACAACGCATATTTAATACGAAGCACTCATTAACAACACCAAGGAGCGCTTCAAATGTCACACGAAATCAACGTATCAGAAATACAGCTTGACGATCTGCGCACTGCGGAAAAACTCGCTGCGGAAAATCCCGGGATCCTGACCGTACCCACCTTGCGCTGGCAGTTGCGCCACCGAGACACGAACGGCCTTGCGGTCGCTTGTGTGCGGATCGGCAAGAAGCTGCTCATTTCAAAATCACGGTATCAGTGCTGGCTCGGATCGCAAGCCGGTGGCGGGAGGGCCGCAGCATGAACCTCGCTTTCCGGATAGCACTGAAACAGGCTGTGGGCGCTGGGGGGCCGCTGCTTCTGGACATTGGGAAGCCAAACCCATGGAAAGAGGACGACCGGCAATGGTTCGCAAATAACCCGAATCGATCTTTTCGAGTTCGTCGCATCTACGTTGGCGAGTTTCCAAAGTCTTTGCTTGAGGGCGCAACGCATACGATCGTTCGTCAAGTATCTCCTGGCCTTCGAGATAAGCGACCCGTCAGCGGTAGCGGGGATGAATTGCCCGATTCGGAGTGCTTTTGCCTTGTGCTGTGGGAAGCGTTTGACCAAGGACGAACGGTCGGGAGCAATGACGCTTTTCGGCGGGCTGCTTCTATGCAAATCTCATCGGTCGGAGGTATGCAATGACCAATAGCCCAGATGTGACAACGCCGGGGCGCAACCCGGCGAAGTCGGTAGAACAAAACGGTGTGGTTAATATATTGCCCGTAGCACCCGCTAAAGTCAATGCCGACCCCGGGCGCCTCATGACGATCCTTCGACATTCGACGAATTTGCTGTGCAAGACCTGGCAGGCCGACGGCACGATCAAACCTTATGACAACGCAAAGCACTTCACTGTCACCACTGAGGAGGTCGCAGGAATTGAAGGCCTGTCGCATTTGCTCGCCAAGTTGGAGCACGACCCACACGCTTGCGTTATTCGTGGCGCCTACGTCGGCGAGCAGGCGGCCATCGAAATCGACCGAGAGCACAGGGCTGGATTCGGGCGGCGCATCCTCGACCTCTTCGCTGACGCCCCGCGGCATTGGGTACTGATCGAGGTTGACAACTTTGTGCCGCAGAGTGCCGACCCTGTGCTCGAGCCCGTCAAGGCAATTGACGAGTACATCGTCGCCAGCTTGCCAGGCGCGTTTCATGGTGTCGATTATCACTGGCAGCTCTCGAACAGCGCCGGCAGCGCCAAGAACGCCGGCAAGCTCAAGGCGCACGTCTGGTTCTGGCTGGCGAAGCCCTACAGCAGCACGCAGCTTCACGCCTGGGCTACGGCGCACAGCATCGACACCGACAAGTCTGTATTTAATCCGGTGCAGATCCACTACACCGCGGCGCCGGTCTTTGATGGTGCCGCAAACCCGGTCCCAGTGCGAAGTGGCTTTGTGGTCGGGCTGACCGGATACGCGGTTGAACTGGCCATCGACGACACGCCGATCACGGCGCCCGTCAAGCCGACAACCAGGCAGCGCTTGGCCGATCTTCAGACCACCGACCCGGTAGCGCGGATGCTCAACGAAAAAGGCATGATCAAGTCGTTGAGCCGCGATGGCGAGCAGCTAAATATCGTTTGCCCGCGGGAGTCGGAACACAGCGCCGAAAGCGGGGGCGAAAGCTCGACGGTATATCGACTACCGCATACAAAGGGCATCGCGCGGGGAAACTTCATTTGCCTGCACGATCACTGTAAGGGGGTTTCGCAGGCGCTGTTTAAGGACGCGTTGGGCTATGTCGATGAAGAACTGCTGACCGAATTCGAGGCGATCGCTGGCAGCATCGGCGATGCGCCCGCCCAAATCGCTGACGATCAGGGCAACACCGTCGAGCTGGACGCTCTCAGGGTTCAGACTGTTGAGGGCTTTTGCAGCAAGCCTCTTCCAACGTGGATCATCAAGGGCGTGCTGCCGAAAGCCGAGTTGGGCGTGATCTTCGGTGCATCAGGTTCCGGCAAATCCTTTTTGCTTCTTGATCTGGCCGCCGCGATCGCGCGGGGCATCCCCTGGCGCGACTTGAAGACGAAGCAAGGCCGAGTGGTCATTGTCGCAGCCGAAGGGGCCAGCGGGTTTAGAAAACGGCTGAAGGCCTACTGTCACCAGCACCAGCTGGCTCAGGCTGATCTAAACATCGGTATCGTTGACGCAGCACCTGACCTTACGGAAGAGGCGGTTGCGCTGGTTCTCGCCAAGTCCATTAGCCACCAGGGCGCGGATCTGGTGATCATTGACACCCTGGCGCAGACCATGCCGGGCGGCAATGAGAACAGCGGCGAGGACGTGGGCCTTGTGCTGAAGCATTGCAAGGGCATCAGCCGTGCGCTGAAGGGCGCCATGGTTATCCTGATCCATCATACGGGCAAAGACAGCTCCAAGGGCGCGCGCGGCTGGTCTGGGCTCAAAGCTGCGGCCGAGGTTGAGATCGAGGTGATGAGGAACAATGAATCGCGGGCAATGGTAGTTGGCAAAGTGAAGGACGGCCCGGATGGCGCCGAGTTCGGATTCAAGTTGCACACCGTGACCATAGGCTTTGATGAGGACGGCGAAGAGATCACCAGCTGCATCATCGAGCACACCGCAGGAGGGGCAACTCTGAGCCGCACCCCGAAGGGATGTAAAAACACGTTGGCTCTTGATACCGCGCTCGAAATTATTCCAATTGAAGGCAGCATTGCATCTGAGGAACTGTTCAAGAAGATAGTTGAGCAGGTCCCCTTCGATGGGCGGCCAGACGAAAACGGGAAAAAGCCGAGGGACCGACGGCGGGAAAAAGCAATGCTTGCTGTCGATGCGCTTATCGAATCCGGGTTTTTACGCAGAGTGGAAGGGGGCATTGCACTGCCCCTTGCCCCGAATGCGCCCTAAATGGCAATCAGGGCAAAAGGGCAAATATCGCAAGTCTGCCCTGATTGCCCCCCTTGTCTACAGACAGGGGCATCGGGGCAAGCGATTTGAGGGCGAACTAGGGCGCTACGTGCAGAAAATTGCAGACTCGACAATGCACCGTTCAAAAGGCAGTCGGCGATATGCAAAAACAGGAAGCGCAGCGCTAACCGCTAGATTTTACGCGTTCGTTGCGTACGTGAAGGATTACCCCCGGCCGTTTTTGCGGGATTCAGCCGGCAGTGCCCGCCAAGGTTTTTCGCGTGTGGCTCTTCGAATGAAACCCCCTGTTTTTGACTACAACGGATTCGAGGACTTGCGCCGACTCAGCAACGGCAAGGCAATTGGCGCAAATGCGCAAACGGTGCGTAAGCCCACCCCAATAGGGGGTGCGCGTATCTCAAATGCGCCCCTGTATGGTCAAGTCCTGATGGACAACGGATAGCCCTTTGCAAGGCCTTTGAAAGCTGCGATCTGATCTGAGGTGCACGTATCGCAAAAGGGCTCAAGTATCGTCAATTCCTGTCAAACACTGGATACCTTTATATGGCCCTGATCACCCTGAACGAAGCCGCAAAAAGCGCTGGGGGTAGAGCGATGAACACCCAGGCGGCAGTGGTTGCGCGTGACAGTCGCATCATGATTACGCGGGAGAGGCTGCGGGACAACAATGCGTGCCCCGTGGGGTATGCTTTTTTTGTTCGCGTTTGCCGGAAATATGCGCGGCGAGAATTCGAGCTACAGGAAATGCTAGACCTGCTGGCGAACGCTACACCTTCCGATGACCCTGAAGGCTTGGCTTACTGGTATGCACACTGGCTGCTTGCGACACTTGGCAGCTACTCAGATACCGTCGAAGTGGATTCGCTGGAAGCACCCGGCCACTTTTTCACGGCCGGCAATCTCGTTGTCCGAAGGAATGCGAGCATCGCCGGCCGGCTGGTTGCTGGCGGGCATGTCTCAATAGGTGGGCACCTTGATGCCGGTCACGTACAGCTTGCCGGAAGTCTTGATGTACGGGGGGATATTCGCGTTCGTGACCGCGTTGAAGCGACATCTATCAGCGCAGGGGGCGATCTTGAATCTAGTCACTCGTTCATCCATGCCGATAAAGGGGACGTGACAGCGGGCGGGAACATTCTTGCCGCTGGCGAAGTGTGCGCGGATGTTGGCACGGTGCGCTGCCTCGGTGATTTGGTTTGCGGCGATGGCGTCCATGCTCAAGGGCAGGCAATCGGCGGAATGCTGCAAGTCCTCAACGCGACCATAGAAGCCAATCCTGAGCTACTGCTGCTGCCAATGTTCCCCAATGGCATAGGGTTTCCGCTGTCATTGAACCGGGCTGCCCGACGGAAGATGAAATCGAAAGGCAAGGCGAAGGTGCATGTATCGAATCCGGGCTCAAGTATCGTCAAACCCTGTCAAACACCGGATACCTTTACATGGCCCTGATCACCCTGACCGAAGCCGCAAGCCGCGCTGGTGTGTCCCGCTCCACCGCCGAGCGGATGATCGTCCGTGGTGAATTTATCGCGGTCTATCGGCTTCCGTCGGGGTGCATGCGCTTTGATGACCATGAGCTGGGCCAATGGATCGCCGCGTGCCGTACCAAACCACCCATCGAGGAAACCGCACCATGAGCCGCGAACAACAACTTAACGAGCAACTCGCCGAGCGCAAAGGAGCGCTGTCCCTGGCGCACGGCAAGCTGTCCCATGCCATCGGCGCACTTGCCCGAGATCCAAACGACGCACAGCAGATGGCCGAATCGATCAAGGCCAAGGCGACTATCGCATCATTGGTGCCAGAAATCGAGAGCTTAACCTCAGCCCTCGACGCCGCCAGAGCCTTTGATACCAGCGACGAGGCCAAAGTCAAGCGCGCCCAGCGCGCTGAAACACTCGCAAGCCTGAAGCGCGAAGCGGGGAAGCTGGCCGCAGCCGGACGTGCCGTGGATCAGGCCGCGAGCGAACTGGTGAAGGCTGCTACTGCCCATGCTGCCCTTCGTAACCAGGTGGCCGCCCTCTACGCCGAACACCTGTTCTTGCTTCCCATCACGCAAGAGCGCCGATTCAATATCTGTGCGATGGCGGCTCGGGAACTGTCTCCGGATTCCGATGGCTTCGGCTACGCGCTGGCCGTCGTCATGCAGGATCTGGCCGCCGCCGCTGAGCTGAGCTGCCACAACGTTGTGACCTTCAACCGCTGGACCAGCTATCCGCCAGCCATCAGTTCCTACTGTTGCATGGGTAGCGCTGGCAAGGCGATTGCCGAGATCGTGACGCACCGTGCCGACGACAACGAGGCCCAGCATGCCGGATGATGCCGCGCTGGCCGTGCTGTACCCGAGCATGGCGCCGGCTGAAGGGGTGCGCACTGAAATGTACCCCTCGATGCCCAAGCCCGAGCCGGAACAGCCCGCAGAGCCGACGAACCCGACCGGCGAGCCCAAGACCCCAGCGGAAATTCTCTACGGCAACAAGGAAGCGCCGCTGCCCGTGGTTGATGTGCCGCGGAGCATCAAGGAGACGCGCGATGCTGACGAGCTGCGCCAGATGTACAACCCCCAGCAGCAGCTTTCCCACGTCATACGGGATGACTTCTTCACCAAAGACGGTGCTGAAACGGATTTGCCCGTGCCGATGCAGAAGGCAATCGTCGCCGAGCTGCGCGAAATGGCTACGGATCTGGGCATGGGCGCGGACGATGTGCGCGGCCTTCGCGCGATCGGCCAAACCATCAAGGAAGCACCGAGCGACGCCCAGCGCATGGCGTGGCGCGAGCAGGCCGTAACGCAGCTCAATGCCACCTACGGGAAGGACGCCAAGGGGGCGCTACGCGATGCGGCCAAGTTCATAGCCCAAGACCCCCGGCGCGTCAAGATGCTCGAAGCCCGGGGCATGGGCGACCATCCCGACGCCGTTCTGCTGTTCGCCAAACTGGCACGCCAAGCGCGCAACGCGGGGAAACTCAAATGATGCCCGCCGTCCATGCGCAGCAACTCCCTGCAATGAGCGATGAAGCCATTGACAAAGTGCGCCGGCTTGAGTCCGCGCTGCTCGACATGCCGCAATTGCCTCTTGAGACCACGCATCTATTCAGCCGCGGCACGTATGCACGAACGGTACGCATCCCGGCCGGTGCCGTGCTGACGGGCGCGCTGATCAAGATCCCGACAGTGTTGATCCTCAGCGGCCATGCCACGGTCTTCACGGGAACAGAAAGCATTGAACTGACCGGGCATCACGTTATCCCGGCCAGCGCTGGGCGCAAGCAGGTCTTTGTCGCCCATGCCGAAACACATCTGACCATGGCCTTCGTGACCAGCGCAACGACTGTGGAAGAAGCCGAAGCCGAATTCACTGACGAGGGGCATTTGCTCATGTCACGCCATCAGGCGGACCACGACTTAACCACTATCACCGGAGAACAAGCATGTCAGGTGTAACCGCCATGACCGTAATGGCCGCTGCCGCAGTAGCGGGTACCGTTGTGTCAATCAAAAACGGCATCGATCAGAAAAAGGCCGCAGAGAATTCAGCGAAGCAACAACAGGCCGCGCAGCAGCAAGCGCAAGCCAACGCTGCCAAACAAGAGAGTGCCGCCGACCAGGCGAACAATGCCGCAAACCGGAAATCACCCGACACCACGGCCCTTCTGTCGGCGGCTTCTCAGTCGGGGCGCTCGGGGCAGTCCGGCACGATGCTGACCGGTCCGCAGGGCGTGGGCGCGGATGAACTCAAACTCGGCCGTAACTCTTTGCTGGGGCAATAGCGATGGCTGACAAATACACCACCATTGACCAGCCGATTCAAAACGTGCCACGCGAGGTGAAGCCGATAGAGCTGGTGTATGCCGGCAACTTAAAGGAGATCGCGAAGCCCACGCCGACGGCGGCCGCCACCTCCTGGCTCGACAAGATGGCAAACGCCAAGTCCGGTTTCACTGTCGTTTGAACCCCCCGTCATTCAAAGGAGATTTACCCATTATGGCTAAGTGCAGAGTTCTCGAAAAGTCGTTCATTGAAAATCACATCTGTGAAGTAGGCGAGATTGTCGAATATGACGGCCCTCTCGGCGCAAACCTTGAGCTTGTCGATGACGAGCTGGTAGGAAGCACCGATAAAAAACCCGCCAAGCGCAAGGAGCAATCATGATCCTCGACGCCCTCACGATGGTCTCAGGCAGTATCAATGCCCTGAACGTCATGGCTGGCCAGACTGTCACCGGCGCCGCCAGTGTTCTCTCGACCAATACCATCGATCTGCTTCAAAACCGGGACCTAGGCGAGGGCGAGGGCGTATGCATGCTGTTTCAGCCGTCCGTTGCTTTCACGGGGCTGACCTCGTTGGAGTGCCAATGCATCACGGCAGATGATGCCGCGCTGACCACCAACGTCAACGTACTCGGCACCACAGGAGCGATACCCGTGGCTCTCCTAGTCGCTGGTTCCCAACACACTGCAAAACTCTCTGGGCGCTTGATCAGCAGGGGCCAGCGCTTCCTGGGCGCGCGCTACATCCCGACAGGCACAGGTACGGCGGGCGCGCTGATTACCAGCATCGTGGCCGATCTTGAGGACGCCAGCCCCACCAAGCTGATTACATCAGGCTTTGCGGTGATCTGATCACGACCGCAACGCCACTTGCCCATGGCGTTGCGGTAACGAGCCCATGCGAATCATCACGCTCAATGACCAGGGCTATCGAATTGGGGAAGATCACCCCAACGCGAAGCTGACCGACGCCGAGGTCGAGCTGGTCCGCCAGTTGCACGGGGGCGGGATGATCTACGCCGATTTGGCTGAGAAATTCGAAGTCAGCAAATGGTCAATCAGTCGCATATGCCGGTATGAATTGCGCAACCAGACCGCCAGCAAGTTTAGAAAAATAGAGGAATAGCTCAGATGCAAGCTGGTGAAGACATCACCCCCGCGCCAATACGTGGCCCTGGCGGCAAGCTGCTGCCCGGTTGCCGCCTTCCCGGTGGCGGACGGCCAAAGGGCACATCGCAAAGCGATCTGGTGCGCAAGCTGCTCGAACCTCACCGGCAGCAACTGATCGAGCGTGCGCTCGCGCTGACTCAATCCGAAGATCCGCACGCCGCAGCCAACGGGCTGCGCATTTGCCTTGAACGACTGGCGCCCGCCCCTAAGCAGGAAGCCGAGAAAATCAACGTGCCGGGGCTGGCCGAGGCTTTAACCTTCGCCGGCAAGTGTGATGCAGTGATTACCGCCGTCGCTCTGGGCGAAATCTCACCCGAAGCCGGCCAGAAGACGCTGGCGCTACTCGACATCTACCGGCGCGCTCACGAAACAGACATCTTCGAACGCCGCCTTGCCGCGCTCGAGTCCGGCCGGGCGCCGGTAACCATCGAAAACGGTGAAGATCTTGCCTAGCCTCCAACTTGCACGGCGACTTGAGAAAATGGAGCAGTCAGAAGCGGCCGCCGAGGTCACCGACTTGCGCACACAAATTATTGACGCCCGCGGGCATCCCCCAAAACCGACACACACGGCCGCTGAGCTGTCCGCGCTGTCGAACCTGAGCAACGACCTAGGGCGCATTGCTCGCGGCTGGCTGCGCATCGGCTTCACCCTGCCCGATGCCTTGCCGAAGCGGCGCGCGGCGCCTGTTATCGACCCGGCGAAGTCTTTGGCGGCAATGGCCGGTTATTTCTTTGACAAGCCTCTCGAGTTCGTTCTGTTCAGCTACGAGTGGGACCGTGACCGCTCGCTGCAAGTAGTCAAGCTGCCGGAAGCGTACCAGCTGGTCTATCACCTCGAACACGGCCCGGATGCCTGGGCGTGCGAGCTGCTTGAGGAAGTCGGGCACCAGGTGCGCGCACGGCGCTTTGACGGGCGCACCGCGGTGGATTCAATCCGCGAGGCGATCAGCAGCGGGCACGGCATCGGGAAATCAGCGACGACGGCCTGGCTGGTCGATTGGATCATGAGCACCCGGCCGAACGCGCGCGGGATCGTGACGGCCGCCACATCGCCCCAGCTCGAGAGCAAGACCTGGGCGGAAATCGGGAAATGGACGAAGCGCTGTATTTTCGGTTCGTGGTTCAACATCACCACCGGCAAGGGCTCGATGCGCATGAGCATGCGGGAACACCCCGAGAGCTGGCGCTGTGACGCTCAGACCTCACGCGAAGAAAACAGCGAGTCGTTCGCCGGCCTGCACGCAGCCGACTCGACACCGTTCTATCTGTTCGACGAGGCGTCAGCCATCCCGGCCGCCATCTGGCAAGTAGCCGAGGGCGGGATGACCGACGGCGAGCCAATGTGGTTTGCATTCGGCAATCCGACGCGAAACACCGGCAAGTTCTTCGAGTGCTTCAACGCCCAGCGCCACCGCTGGACTACCCGGCAGATTGATAGCCGTGATGTAGCCCTCACCAACAAGACGCAGATTGGGCAATGGGTCGATGATTTTGGCGAAGAGAGCGATTTTGTCAAGGTGCGCGTGCGTGGTGTTTTCCCGTCCGCCAGCAGCTTGCAGTTTATCGGCCGCGAGCTGGTGGATGACGCCGCAGGGCGCGAGCTGTTCGACCAACGTGGTGAGGCCGTCATCATCGGTGTGGATCCTGCCCGGTTCGGTGACGATAGCAGCGTGATCTGGACACGATGCGGGCGTGACGCTCGCAGCTTCGAGCCGATCCGCTTACGCGGCATCGATACCATGACGCTGGCCAGTCGCGTTGCCGAGCACGCCAACAGGCTGCGCAACACCGGCCGCTTCGTGTTGATCAACGTCGATGGCGGGGGCGTAGGGGGCGGTGTGGTTGATCGCCTGCGCTCGCTAAATTACGACGTCAACGAGGTGCAGTTCGGTGGCAAGGCCAACGACCCGAAGAAGTACGCGAACAAGCGCGCCGAGATCTGGGGCGCCATGCGCGACTGGCTGGCAGGCGGCGCCATCCCCAAAGACGAGGGCCTGGCCACTGACTTGTGCAGCGTCGAGTACGGCTTCAATGCCAGCGACCAGATATTGCTCGAGCGCAAGGAAAGCATGAAGTCGCGCGGCCTGGCATCGCCGGACGCTGCGGACGCTCTGGCGATTACCTTTGCCGTGCCCGTGCCGATCGTGGAAGGGGACGGCGCCCGCGGCTGGGATAGGCCGGTGAAGTCGCAGAGCGCACAGCGGGACTATGACCCCATGGCCGTGCTGAGCAAGGAAAGCTATGACCCCTATCGATGATGCCAGCGAGTCGCCTTGATACCGAACCGCTACCACTGCCCCCTCGATCCGGTCGAGGCGCTGGCCGAAGGGGGAGATTTAGCAAAGCTGGAAGAAGCCGCCGAAATGACAGGCAATTGGGCGCTGCTGCATGTGATCCACGCCTTGAACGCACAGGCCAGAGCGCGACAGCGACGCGAGAAAAGACGATTTAGCAAACGCTAAATTAACGTTTAGCATTTGCTAAATTACTGTTTAAATGGAACTTTATTTTAAATAAACGGTCGCGTACCGGGAATCAGGTAGTAGAATGCGCAGCGGTCGGCGGTGTTCCAAGCACCCCCGACCGCCTAACCAATAATCAATCTATCTGGAGATTGCATCATGGCTACACGTCATTCTAGCGGCATTTCTGTCGTTGCGCTTGCCCGTATCATTCGTCAAGCGCGCCCCTCATCAGTTGCAGAGAGCCGGGCAGTAGCCCGTCGAGTAATCTGGCTGGATCGCCACCCCGAGGAAGTCGCCAGACTGAAAGACGCCTTGGTCAATCCCCCTCAGTAGATCCACCAGGCGGGGGCGCTTCTGCCCCTTGCTCACCGCGCGCCCACTTCTGCATTGCCGACTCGTAGGCATTCCCGGCCGCCAGCTCGAAGGCCGCCGACGGGTTCGCGGCGTTGGCCGCTTCTTGTTCTGGGGTTAATCCGCTTGGCTTCGACGATTCGACTGGCGCGTGGTCCATGGGTGGCCGGTGCTGACGAGCCAGCCACAGCGAGCGCAACACGGCGATGTCAGGCACTACACCAGTCATTTCAAAATACAAGACGGCATGCGTCTTGAGGATGCCGAGATTTCCCCAGCGCGCTTGGCCACCAATGACGCCGTGCGCTTTTTCGAGAGTCAGAGCGAACGTGTCAATCAGTCCCGGCAATTCTGCCCGCGCCTCAAACCCGTCTGGTTTGTGCAGATGCGCCAGACCGAGCCATCGATCATTGGCGCGAATCCTTCTCTCAGTGCGCACGACATCTTCGGGCAGCTCGCTGCCGGCGATGACGGCGAGCAACTGCACTTCGATGGGCCAGTCTTTATAGGCGTCGGCGGCGCCTTGTGGCGAATTGATTTTAGCAACCATGGTGCAGCTCCTTGCTCCCAGTCAAACCCGGCGTTCGCCGGCGCCCTGGGAAGGAGCGTCTGCAACGTTTAGCTGAACTTGATGAGTCGCCCGCAAGTATCGGTAAATCGGCGACGGTGCTTTCGAGCA
Organism: Betaproteobacteria bacterium; assembly: GCA_020047725.1. Lineage (GTDB taxonomy): Bacteria > Pseudomonadota > Gammaproteobacteria > Burkholderiales > Rhodocyclaceae > Propionivibrio. The sequence goes on along the minus strand of JAIFNM010000257.1, from coordinate 738 downwards.
CCAGTGATGACTATACGCTTTTCTTTAATGGGTGGATTACACTCGCCTGTGGTGGCGTTGGGGCTATTCCTTCACTGGCCAGCGGGCTTCGTTGGCGGCAACGTCGGACGCGCTGCGTACTTTTTCAGGTAGTCGCGCTCCACGGGCATGCACTTTTCCCGTAAGTGCATCGGGTACGAGCCAATCCGCTGTGGAACATGGTGCAAGGTGAAATCTCGTGCCCGTTGGTCTTGTTCGGGCTCTGGCATGTCACCAGCGAGGCCAAGCTGCTCGTATTTCAGCGCGAAAATCTTTTCACGCAGCAAGTGCTTCTCGGCCGGGAGGGGCATTGGTAGCGCCAACAGGGCGTTGATCTGCTCGGTAATTTCAACGAAGCGTTTGGTATCCACGCCGGAATTATAGCCAATCCCCTGACAGAAGCCCCATTTGGTGCTATACGTAACCGGCTGGGGGTTGATGGTGCCGGGAGCGGGAATCGAACCCGCACGCCCAATGAGCTTCAGATTTTAAGTCTGATACGTCTACCTATTTCGTCATCCCGGCAGGGTAGGGCGCATTGTACATCGTGCGTAAAGTGCGCGTAAAATCTATGCACACACCAGCGCAACGGAGCACCATGCAAAAACAGCGGAACACCAGCAAACCGAGTAACGGCAGGGCCGTTGGTTGTGTTCCGGTATTTATTGTTTGTGCTGTGTTGCGATAAGCCTTGACTTAAAATCTCTCGACCGTAAGGTC
>JAIFNM010000066.1 GCA_020047725.1 Betaproteobacteria bacterium | reverse complement strand
CACTAAAGCCGCAAAACAAGTGTCAAACAAGCTAGGCCGCTCGAACAGATCAGGTTCGACCGGCCTAGTTTTCTTACATGATTGGATTGCCCCGTGAAAATACAGTCGCGCCCACGCGAGACCGAATCTGTCAATGGCTATGTGCATTCGATTGAAACCCTGGGGACCGTCGATGGGCCGGGCGTTCGCTACGTGATTTTCATGCAAGGCTGCCCTCTGCATTGTCTCTACTGCCACAACCCCGACAGCTTCAAGCTGAAGAAGGGCAAACTGGTTGCCTCCAGCCTCCTGCTCGACGACATCCAGCGTAGTGCCGACTTTCTCCGCCGAGCCAAGGGCGGCGTAACCCTCACGGGTGGCGAGCCCCTGGTGCAACCGCAGTTCGCCGCCAAGGAGATCGGTCTGCACACGGCGCTCGACACAAGTGGACATCTGGGCGCCAAGGTCACGGACGCGATGCTGGCCGACATCGATCTGGTGCTGCTCGACATCAAGTCCTTCAATCCGGAGATTTATCGGCGTGTGACGGGCGTCGAACTGCAGCCGACGCTCGATTTTGCCCGGCGGCTGGATCAGATGGGCAAGAAGATGTGGATTCGTTTCGTGCTCGTTCCGGGGTTGACCGATGATCCGGCCAACGTCGAAGGCTTGGCTGATTTTGTGGCGTCGCTGAAAATGGCCGAGCGCGTTGAGGTCGCGCCGTTCCACAAAATGGGCGAGTTCAAGTGGAAAGAATTGCGCTTGCCGTATCAACTGGCCGACACGCAGTCACCGACACGCGAGTCAGTCATACAGGTGCATCAGGTTTTCTCGTCGCGCGGCCTGACGGTCGTCTAGTCCGAAGGCGGCGTCAATAGGCACTCTTCGGATGGTGCAATCGGAGACGCCCATGCCTATTGGCTCTTGCGAGTCATGTCGTAAAGATGCCCGTTTTCATTGGCTTCCAGCCATTTAAGCAAAGTCGAATGCAAAACCTTGGGGTCGAAAGGCTTGACGATGAAATCGTTCATTTCGGCTTCGATACAGAGTGCGCGGTCTTCGGAAAAGGCGTTGGCCGTCAAGCGATTTCGTCAGCGCAAAGGGGTGAAAATTTTCCCGAATCACCCGCTGGGTGACGCAAATAGTGTCGGTTGGGCTTCGCAAGTTCAGCCCAACCGACACACTGCTTCTTGCAGGGTAAAACAGCGAGAAATCGAATGATCCCTGACGCTGTCCATCCGTATCCCGGTACCGCTTTTTGTCGTTTGCTGCCGCCTGTATATACTCCGTGTCGTGCTTTTCCTTTCCGTCCCCAATTCGCTCTACGCCACCATGCCCGATAAAGACTCCGACGTTCATCCCATCCGCCTTGACCATGTGCCTGACATCCGGCTGATCGCCTGTGACATGGATGGCACGCTTCTCGACGACGACAACGCGATTCATGATGATTTCTGGCCGTTGATTGACACGCTGCACGCGCGCGGAATCATCTTTTGCCCAGCCAGCGGGCGGCAATATTACAGTCTCGTCGAACGCTTCGAACCGATCGCTGACGAGCTGATCTTCATTGCCGAAAACGGCACCTATGTAATGCAAAAAGGGCTTGAGCTGAGTTCCGACTGCCTGGCTAGGGGCGCTGCGCGGGATCTGATCCGGGTTTGCCGGAATCTCCGGTTGAGCGAAGCGGATGTCGGCGTGGTTCTCTGCGGGAAGCGCTCTGCGTACATCGAAACCAACGATGAAAACTTCCTTGCAGAGGTGGCCAAGTACTACCATCGGCTGGAAATGGTCGATGATCTGCTGGCCGTCGAGGACGATATCCTGAAGGTTGCCGTGTTCACCTTTGGCTCGTCCGAACGGGTGATTTATCCGGTGTTTGAACGCTATCGCACTACCCACCAGGTTGTCGTCTCCGGCGAGCACTGGCTGGATGTGATGGCTCCCCTGGCCAACAAGGGATCAGGCATTCGACACATCCAGGAGACCTTGAACATCACTCGGGATCAGACAATGGTTTTTGGGGATTTTCTTAACGATCTGGAGATGATGGACGAGGCCACCTACTCTTTCGCGATGGCAAATGCGCATCCGCTTCTGAAAGAGCGTGCCAGTTTCCTGTCGCCTGGCAACGCCGACAACGGAGTTGTACGAACGATCAAGGCTGTACTCGGGATCGTATGATGAGCGGCGTTCTTTGCCGTGGAGCCGGTATTCCTTGCCGGCCAGTTTTGCCGGGTTGCAGACAACGCGTTGATTAGTTGCGGTTTTGTTTTTGGCACGCGCCTTGCGTTGGCTTGTTTCCCCAAACATGCAAGGAGCGAGCGATGAAGATAGAACAATCGGCCGTGACGATGAGCGCCAGTCATAACTTCTCCAGTGAGAGCGAGGTCAGGTTCAGTTCCGAGAGCAGCTTCAGGACGATTTTCGATTCGGTGTCGCAGGCCGGGGAAACGTCGACAGGCGGAGACCGGCAAGCGCAATTGCTTTTTATGCTCGAAGACTTGATTGCCCGCATGCTGGAGTTCATTTCAGGCAACAAGACAAGCCAGATCACGGATTTGCGCGAAGTGCTGGCGACCGACGATGCCGGGATCACCGGGCAGGGCGTCCACCGTCCGTCGCGGGTGGTCAAGATGGGCTGGAAGAGCGAATTCATCGAGACAGTGCGCGAACACGAGGACACGGATTTCTCGTCGACCGGAAAAATACAGACAGCGGATGGCCGCATGCTCGACTTCAGGCTTGATCTTGCCATGTGCCGCGATTACGAGTGCGAGCGCAAGGCAACGGACAGCGGCTCAGTGGTATTGCGCGATCCGCTGGTAATCAACTTTGACGGCAAGGCGACCGAGCTTTCGGGAAAGCGCTTCGAGTTCGATCTTGACGCCGACGGCAAAACCGAAACGCTGCAAGGTTTTAACAGCGGCAGTGCCTATCTGGCCATCGACAGCAACGCGGACGGCCGCATCAACGATGGCAACGAGCTGTTTGGCACGCGCTCCGGCAACGGTTTTGCCGATCTGGCGAAGCTCGACAGCGACGGCAATTCCTGGCTTGACGAGTCCGATGCGGCGTTCGATACCCTGCGCGTCTGGCAGCAAGACGCGGCCGGGAAGGATACGCTGAGCACGTTGCGCGAAAAGGGCGTCGGCGCACTCTACCTGGGCTCGGTGGGAACGCCCTTTACCCTGACCGACAGCGAAAACCGCATGCTCGCTCAAATCCGCGCCAGCGGTGTTTATCTGCGTGAAGATGGCCGTGCAGGCTCGTTACAGCAGGTCGATCTGGCCGTTTAGGGTGGCGCCGGAGATCAATCCGCCTCCGTAGTTTCCGCCGATTTCAGCGCAAACTACGGATACCCAGCTTCTTCATTTTTTGAGAGCATCAGGCTTCGCTTCCGGGAATGCATCACGGCGACAACATGTCAAGGTCGCCGGGTGACGGTCAGAAGAAGGAGTTCTCAATGTTGAACACTATTAGCCGGTTTGGTGTGGCCGGAGATGCCGCAGACTATTTCCGTCTGCTGAATCCCTACTTTCTGGAAAGCGTCATCCGGTTGTCGGCGGTGAAGCGGGTCATTGCGTCCTGCGACATTTTCGACGAATACGGCACGATGCTGCTGATTAAGGGTGAGCAGGTATCTCAAGCGCACCGGGCGACATTCCTGCAGCGGCGTTTGCGAGACCCTCTGGAGAACTGCCTGCTTGTCGAAGGTGGTGAAACGCTGGATAGCATTGTTGGCGACTGCCTGGATCTGATGCGCCAGAACCCGGTGCTGGACGCACTGGGCGGAGCGAGTGAATCAATGGTGGCCTTGCGCGGGATGGGCCACATGCCGTTGCACGGTGCCCTCCAGTTGCTACTGACCCTTTCCCGGCTTTACAACAGAAGCCATTACGACAAACGCCTCGGCGCCATGATCATCTGTGCAGGGCTGGCACACAGTGCCGGGCTGGACGACGACGATACCGACATGCTGATTCTTTCTGCGCTGGTTCATGATATCGGCGAGATGTATATCGATCCCGAGTACCTGAATGACGAGCGTGAGTTGTGGCCTGATGAATGGGAGCATGTGGCCTCGCATCCACGTATTGCCTGTGCTTTCCTTGGCGAATTCACGCGTTTCCCGACCGCCGTCGTTGATAGTGTGTTGCAACACCATGAACGAGGCGATGGGAGTGGCTATCCGTTCCAGCTGGCCGGATCAGAGATGAGCCCGTTGGGAAAACTGGCCGGTGTGGCCGATACCGTTAGTGCCTTGGTCATGCGTGGTGATTTTGGCTTCGAACCTGGCCTTTGCAAACGGATTGAGGTGGCTCTGACTCTGGTCTCCGGAGAGTTCCCGCCTCCGGCTGTCAGCTTCATTACCACCGCGCTGGCTCGTCTCAACAACGATATCGCACCTGCGGTAAGCGGACGCTTTGCCGAGCGGGTGCTGCCGATTCTGCAGCAGATAAGGTCCGCTCGTCGTATCGCCGAGGCGCAGACCAGTAGTGAAGTGTCCGAGCTTGTTGCCAGTGTTAGTCGTTTTGCGCTTGAGACGATTCACGTCATTGACAGGAGTCTGCATGAGATTGGTGCCTATGATCTCTCACATGTGGATGTGCTGGAGAAAAAACCAGACGTGATGGGCGAAGTCTGTCTGTTGCTCGGTGAAGTGGCCTGGCGATTGCGCCATCTGGCACGTTCCATTTACCTGCGGGTCCATCAGCACGGCAGTGCCAGCGATCAGGCGCAAGTCGCCAGGCTGGTGGCTGCACTCAGCGAACCGGTTTTCGTGCGCTGACAAACAGCCAGGCAAACGTCGCCAGCTGCACGATAAAAAGCATGATGAAGGCGTCACGGTGCGCAATCTGCGCACCGTGACCACTGGACTGGAGCCAGTCGATCACGCCACCCATCCCCCATTGCAGGCCAAAGGCCCCGAGGAAGACCATCAGGTTGAGCGTCGAATTGGCGCGTCCGGACAGTGCGACAGGAAACCCCGCGGCGGTTAGTGAGTAGGAGAGCGTGCCGACGCTGGAAAACACGCCGTAGGCAACCCAGAGCAGATAGTGGTATTCGGTCGCCTGCGTGATGATCAGCAACAGGCTCAAGAGCGCCATGCTTATTCCTCCGCAGAGCAGGTAAATGGTTCCGATGCCGCGCCTGGCGAGGCTGGTCGACAGTAGCCCGATCAGTGCATAGGCCACCACCATGGCGACGCTCATGGCGGCCAGGTGGTCAGCGGCAACGGTTCGCGAATAGCCGTTGACGTGAATCAGCCAGGCGCTCGACCACAGACTCTGTACGGCCATGAAACCGCCAATCTGGGCGAAGCCAAAAGGTGCATAACGCCAGAAATGCCGGCTGGCCAGAACCTGCCGGATACCCGCCCACTGAGCGGCCAGCGGCTCGGGGCGTGGTGTGCCCAACTTGTCGGGAACACTGAAGAATAACCAGGCGGCCATCAGCAGCGTCATCCCGGACAGCCCGAAAAAGATGACACGCCAACTGGTCACGTGCAGCGCTGCATCAAGCGGCGCCGATGCCGCCAGCGCGCCGAGCGTGCCCGAGGTCATGATCCAGCCCGTAAGTGAGGCTTGCTTCTCGACCGGGAACCACTGGGAAAAGGACTTGAACGAGGCCATCAGGCAGGCCGAGACACCGAGCCCGATCAGCCCGCGCCCGACGGCCAGCGTGCCGATGTTCTGGCCGGTAGCGAACAGCGCTGCTCCCGCTGCAGCGATCAGCAGCAGTGCCGACTCGACACGACGGGCGCCGAAGCGGTCGAGTAGCATGCCAAGTGGAATCTGGGCAGCACCAAAGGCCAGAAAATAGGCGCTGGTCAGCAGACCGAGGTCGGCGGCACCGAGCGATAACTCCTGGCTCAGTACTGGACCGACGACGGCGTTGGCGGTGCGGAAGTGATAGGAGAGAAAGTAGGCGCCGGCGAAGGGGAGGAAAAGTCTGATCCAGAGCATGGCGGGCGTCAAAGGGGAATAGCAAAGGCAAAAAAGCGAAGGCCCATCAGGAGCTTCTGGTCGAGGCCGGTCCAGTCAACCGGCGAGCACTAACTGCTTGTAGTCAATCAACCGGCAGGAAGCGATACGACATAGGGTAGGGCCAGAACTCGCCATTACTGGCCTTGATGCCGCCGATGATGGGGAAAACAACACATAGCACGCCGAGAATGATGAGCAGCGGAATGCCAATCAGAACGAAGCTTAAGCAGAAAAATACAATGCCCGCGATAAAGGCGGTGATCATCCAGTTGGCGATGATCCGTCCGTGACGGTCGACAACAGCCGATTCGTCCTTTTTGATTTGCCAGAGAATGATTGGCACGACGAGACCGGCTAAGGGAATGAGGAATCCACAAAGCTGCGAGAGATGCAGCATCAGCGACCAGGATTTTTCATCCATCGGCACTGCGGGGGTGACAGGATGTGGTTTCGGCGGCTCCTCGGCGGGAGAACCCTGTCCCAGCAGTCTGGACTTGGCCGCCTGGTATTCCTCATCGGTGAGCGCACCGCTGTGGCGCAATTTGTTCAGTTTCTCAATCTCGTCGGCTACGCTCATTGCAGTCTCCCTGAAGGTTTCATTTTGTGTACCACTAGACTCCTGCTTTCGCCGGAATGAAGGGGTTATCCATTGCATTTCCAGTGGCTATTAGCGACCAAAGAGTCCTTTGAGCACGCCGCCAATATTCGGCAATTCAGGCATTTCCGCCGCGTTTGACTCAATCCTGGCCTTGCCCGGAGAACTTGCAGCACTTTTTTCTTCCATGCCGAGAACGGTCATTCCGGACGACTTGATGCGTACGTGAACTGCCCATTCAGGATTCCAAGGCGTCTTCGGGTTTTCGGGGCGTGGTGGGTACGCCAGATTGAGTTCAGGCCCGTAAGCGATCATGCGTACCATGGCACCTTCAACGCCACCGAAGATACCGGCCGGGATCGCACAATTCTGAATAGTCGGTGCCAGAACAACCTTCTCACCGATCAGTTTCTTGACCTGCGTGGGCGGCATATAGTCCATCAGCCCCCAACCTGGATCAGGTTGATCGCTGGAGCTCCAGATGATCATTTCCTCCTCGCCCTTGGCTCCCATAGCCGACAGAAAGTAACCCTGTGCCGCCGAGATCGACTGCCAGCTGACGTTCAGCGACGCTTTTGGATCGCCGGTCGTGCTCATCTTGACCTTGGGCATGAAGTCATAGCCGTTCTGCACACCGAAGCGCAGTCCCGCCGGCACCCCTTCGCCGCTGACGGAGTGATCGCCTTCGAGCGACGCGCCGTTCGGTACGCGTTGACGATCACGTTCGTTCGGCCAGACAGAACGTCCGGCAACTGCCTTGGCGCCACGATCCGGAGCGAAACGCCCGGCCATGAACTTGGCCCAGGCATCGGGTGCCGCGCTTGAAAAATCAAGCACCCTTGGCTGGCCGGGACGAACTGTATCGCTACATCCCCAGTAGAAAACCAGTTTGCCTTTGGGTTTCTCAGCGCCAGCTTCGCGCCCTTCGCTGCCAGATCGCTCGGCCGCAGGGACCGGAATCAGGGGCAGGCTGCTGCCCATATTCATGCCTGGAGGAATTGCATGAGTGCCATCGGTACCGTTTGGCTTGAGGCGCGTGTGCAATGCAGTATCCAGCCACTGCCCCGGCGCCCCGCCACCCATCTTGGTTCCCCCGAAGAAGCCTCCCATCATGCTGCCTGCACCCGAGTCCATGTCGTCCATCCCGGGAATCGACATGTTACTGGTGGCTACATCCATCCAGAATTGGGCGACTGGTGGTTTGGTCTGGGCCAGCGCGGTGGCCGCTGGAAGCGCCAGAGCGACGGTTAAAGAGGTAACGAAGTACTTACTCATTAACTTCTCCTTCGCATGAAAGGTACATTAGGGCAAGGAACACGGTGATGACAGCCTGTTCCCGGATACGTTCTCTGACCAAGACCATGTTGGTCAGAGTATTTGCTCTTCGGCAGTGCGACCGAAATCAGTACGTTCTACTTGGTGATCGCTTCGTTGCGCCCGGAAAACTTGTCCGACATGCGCAACGCCGCATCACCGAACTCAGCCTGTGGCTTTTCGACACAGAACCGGTCGACAAAATTCTCCACCGTGCCAGTCGATATGGCCGAAACCTGTTGGCTTTGGTTGGCATAGTTATGTCCCGTTAGCACGCCACGAATCCAGGCCAGGTAGCTTTTTCGCTGCTCCGCATCGTCTTTTGACTTGACCCAGGCTCGGCAGGACATATCATCGAAGCCGACAAATTTCACAGGCGCTGCATCGGCCCCAGCTGCCACAAGTGCGGCGAATACGAGTAGCCCATACCGCAGTAGCATTCTTCTCGACATTGAATATCCTCTGAAGTTAATAAGTGGATGATGTGCAGATTCTCGTCCTAATGCCTTGTGTAGTCTAGGAGAGAGATTTCACAGGTACAATTCAGCCTTCCTCACGTATCTTTCAGGCAAAGCGCATGATAGGTCATCTTTATATTGTCGCAGCTCCGTCTGGTGCTGGAAAAACAACGCTTGTGCGGATGCTGCTTGAGCGCGATCCGGCGATTCGTGTGTCAATTTCGTGCACCACCCGTGCCCCGAGGCCCGGCGAAGAAGATGGCCGTGAATATCATTTTGTTGATGTGCCGGATTTCGTCGAGCGCGTCAGCCGGGGCGAGTTTCTGGAGTGGGCTGAGGTGCATGGCAACTACTACGGGACTTCAAAGAGGTGGATTGAGGCCGAGATGATCGCCGGGCGCGATGTGCTGCTGGAGATTGACTGGCAAGGAGCGCAGCAGGTGCGCAAGGCCTTTCCGGAGGCAATCGGCGTATTCATTTTGCCGCCGTCGCTGGTTACGCTCAAGGAACGTCTCTCTGGTCGGGGTACAGACTCTGCAGAGGTCATCGCACGTCGAATTGCCGCCGCTCGCGACGAGATGCGGCATGTGGATGAATTCGACTATGTTATTATCAACGACGATTTGCAGCAGGCGCTTGGCAATCTCTTATCAGTTGTTAGCGCCTCGCGGCTTCAATACTCCACTCAGCGCCAGCGGCACTCTGCGCTGTTCGCGACACTACTCTGATTTTCAGGACAAAAAATATGGCACGAGTAACCGTAGACGATTGCATTCACACTATCCCGAATCGCTTCCAGATGACGCTGGCGGCCACTTATCGCGCTCGCCAGATAACCGCTGGTGCAACACCGATGGTTGAGGCCGACCGCGACAAGCCGACGGTTATTGCTCTGCGCGAACTGGCTCTAGGCATGTACGGGCTGGAAGTCCTCAACCGCGGTCACGCCTGATCGACAAAACCGGTTGCGTGGTAATCGATCATGAATACCGACGCTACGGACCCCAACTCTGCCAACGAGAGTGCTGAGCAGTCTCCATCGCAGAATCTGGCCTATGAAAATGACGATCCGGCGTATCGGGTCTTCATTGATACCTTAAATTACCTCGAGCCGGACGAAATAGCGCTTGTTCTTGAAGCGTATCGCTTTGGCGAAGAGGCGCATCAAGGGCAAACCCGCCTCTCGGGTGAACCCTATATCACGCATCCATTAGCCGTGGCCGGCGCGTTGGCCGAGTGGCGCATGGATGCACAGGCCATCACCGCCGCCCTTCTGCATGATGTCATGGAGGATACAGCGGTTACCAAGGCTGATATCGCCGCGCGCTTTGGGAAACAGGTGGCCGAACTGGTCGACGGGCTGTCGAAGCTCGACCGCATAGAGTTCCAGTCCTACCAGGACGCGCAGGCGGAAAATTTCCGCAAAATGTTGATGGCCATGGCGCGCGATTTGCGCATCGTGCTGATCAAACTGGCCGACCGGCGTCATAATCTTCAGACGATGGAGCCGGTTCGCCCCGATAAGCGGCGGCGTATCGCTCACGAAACTCTAGAAATCTATGCGCCGATTGCTACGCGGCTCGGTCTCAACAACATTTCGCGGCAACTGCAGGATCTTTCCTTCAAGCACATCCATCCGCTGCGTTTCCGTGTTCTGACGCGAGCGCTCAAAGCTGTGCGTGGCAATCGTCGCGAGTTGTTGTCCAAAATACTTGACGGCATCCGTAGCAAACTCCAGGAAGCGAATATCGAGGCCGGGGTGTTTGGCCGGGAGAAGAGTCTATATTCGATCTATCGCAAGATGGTTGATAAGCGTCTCAGCTTCTCCCAAGTGCTGGATATTTACGGTTTCCGTATCATCGTTCAGGATCGGCCTACCTGCTATCTCGCGCTGGGCGCTTTGCATTCCCGCTACAAGCCCGTACCAGGGAAATTCAAGGATTACATCGCCATTCCCAAGGGAAACGGGTATCAGTCGCTGCATACGACGCTGATCGGCCCCTACGGAACGCCAATCGAGATCCAGATTCGCACTCAGAGCATGCACCACTTGGCGGAAGAAGGAATTGCGTCGCACTGGCTGTACAAAGACAGCGAAGAAAGCGGTGCCGACCTGCAGGTCAAGATGCACAAATGGCTGCAATCGCTGCTTGAGCTGCAAGGGCCGGCTGGCGACTCATCAGAGTTCCTTGAGCACGTCAAGGTGGATCTCTTCCCCGACGAAGTCTACGTATTTACGCCCAAAGGAAAGATTCTTTCACTCCCACGCGGGGCGACGGTTATCGATTTCGCTTACGCTGTACATACCGACATTGGTCACCGTTGTGTGGCAGCACGTATCGATCATGAGTTGATACCGCTGTCTGCCGAGTTGGCCAACGGGAATCAGGTCGAGATCATTACGGCCCCGCATGCCAATCCAAATCCCGCCTGGCTGACCTATGTGAAAACCGGTCGGGCGCGCAGCAAGATCCGCCAGTTCCTCAAAGCTCTGCAGCAGGACGGTTCGAGTGTGCTTGGCGAAAACATGCTGAATCAGGAACTGCAGGCGCTTGGCGTGCTTCCCGCTGAAATACCCGCGATTGTCTGGGAGCGGGTTGTCCGCGATTCGGGGAAGAAGTCGCGTCGGGAAATCTACAGCGATATTGGCCTTGGACGTAGTCTGGCTGCTGTTTTTGCCCGTCGGTTGGCGGCGCACGACGAAGTATCCCAGACCGAGATGAACGTAGCTGCTCCTTTAGTCATTCGCGGTACAGAGGGCATGGCTATCCAGTTGGCCTCCTGTTGCAAGCCGATTCCGGGAGACCCGATTATTGGCCTGTTACGCAAGGGGCAGGGTTTGCGCATTCATACCCACGCTTGCCGGGTTGCAAGAAAATCGCGTAATAGCGAGCCGCATAACTGGATTCATGTCGAATGGGATCCGGACCCGGGTCAGTTCTTCGACGTGAAAATCAAGGTCACTGCCAAAAATGTGCGCGGCCTGTTGGGCCGTGTGGCTACCGGTATATCCCAGGCCGGAGTCAATATCGAGCACGTCAATATGGATGGCGAAAAACCGGGGCTGTTCACGGAGTTGCATTTCCTTGTCCAGGTTTCCGGGCGCCCGCATCTGGCGGCCCTGATGCGGGCCCTGCGCCGAGTTCCCGACGTTGTGCGTATTGCCCGCGAGCAGGAGTAGTAGCTTTTCAGGCGGTGTGGTGTACAAGCCCGAACATCAATAAGATGCTGATCGACACTCACTGCCATCTGGATGCTCGCGAGTTCGATGAAGACCGCGATGCGCTGGTTTTTGCAGCGCGAGAAGCGGGTGTGTCGGGAATGGTTGTTCCGGCGGTCGAGGCCCTTAATTTTGCAGTTGTTCGTGAGACTTGCTTACGTTACGAAGGGTGCTTTCCAGCCTATGGCATCCATCCGCTTTATGTTGAGCGAGCGAACGACACTGACGTTTCCCTCTTGCGCGACTGGCTGAAATGCCAGATAGAGGGCGCTATGCCACCCGTTGCAGTCGGTGAGATCGGGCTGGATTTCTATGTGGCAGGCGGTGACGTTGTACGCCAGGTGCATTTCCTCCGCGAACAGTTGAAACTTGCCCGCGATTTCGATTTGCCGGTGCTGTTGCATGTGCGTCGTTCGGTTGATCAAGTGCTGAAGCACCTGCGCCGGATCGGTGTTCGGGGCGGTATCGCACATGCTTTCAATGGCAGCCGCCAGCAGGCTGAGGACTTCATTCGCCTTGGCTTCAAGCTGGGTTTCGGTGGCGCTATGACCTATCCTGGATCTACTCGCATCCGGGGACTGGCGAGTACTTTGCCTATTGACGCTATCGTTTTGGAGACCGATGCGCCCGATATCCCTTCTTGCTGGCTTGCCGGTGGGCGCAATACCCCAGCAGAGCTCGGGCGGATCGCCAGCGTATTTGCAGAGTTGCGCGATTTATCTAGCCTAGAAGTGCAGGTCGCAACTTCGGCCAATGTGCGGGCTGTTTTGCGTCTGCCATAACGTTCCAGGCTTGGCTGGTTTTGCATGTAATGCCGGGCAAATGGCCTGTTCGAGCGTAAATCAGGCAGCAGCTATGCTGCGACACTAATTTGCTCCTGAAGTTGCCGGAGAATTGAAAAACCGCGATAATCTCAGGTTGTTGAGCATCAAGCGCCGTCAGAGTTCGTTCTGTCGGTGTTTTATTTGCGCTGGTCGTAGCTGAATTCGCGTAACGCGAGAAAGGATTGAGCGTGGAAATTTTCAAGGCTGATGTAGTCATAGTAGGGGGGGGCGGAGCCGGTTTGCGTGCGGCTATCGCAGTGGCAGAGTCCGATCCGAAACTGAAGATCGCACTGGTGTCCAAAGTTTATCCGATGCGTAGCCATACTGTGGCGGCTGAGGGTGGCGCGGCAGGCGTCAAGAAACCGACGGATAGTCTCGATTACCATTTTCACGATACGGTGGGTGGTGGCGACTGGCTGTGTGAGCAGGATGTTGTCGAATACTTTGTTGAGCAGGCGCCCAAAGAGCTGACTCAGCTCGAGCACTGGGGTTGCCCGTGGAGTCGTACCGAGGACGGACACGTTAACGTCCGTGCGTTTGGCGGCATGAAGATCGAGCGCACCTGGTTTGCTGCCGACAAGAGCGGGTTTCACATCCTGCACACCCTGTTCCAGACGTCGATCAAGTATCCTTCAATCCAGCGTTTCGACGAGTACTTCTGCGTTGACTTGCTCGAAGAGGACGGTCGTTGCCAAGGGGTAGTGACGATCAAGATGGGCACCGGCGAATTCACCATGATCGAAGCCAAATCGGTGATTTTTGCGACAGGAGGCGCCGGGCGCGTCTTCCGCGAGAGCACGCTGGGCGGTATTGTTACCGGCGACGGCATGGGTATCGCCTATCGCCATGGCGTCGCCCTGCGCGATATGGAATTTGTCCAATACCACCCGACCTGCATGCCGATTACCGGCTTGCTTTTCACTGAAGCCTGTCGTGGCGAAGGTGGCTTCCTGGTCAACAAGGACGGTTACCGTTACCTGCAGGACTATGGCCTCGGCCCCTTGCAGGACAAGCCGAAGAACAAGTACATGGAACTCGGCCCGCGTGACCGTCTCAGCCAGGCCTTCTGGTACGAGCATCAGAAGGGTCGCACGATCGAGCATCCGACCCTGGGCTCGGTGGTTCACCTCGACCTGCGCCACCTCGGCGAGGCCTATTTGCGTGAACGCCTGCCGCTGATTTACGAGATGGCGGAAACCTTCATGGGCATCGATCCGGCCAAAGAGCCGATCCCGGTCCGCCCTGGCGTGCATTACACGATGGGCGGCATCAAGACCGACGGCAAGTGCGAAACGTCGCTGTCCGGGCTTTACGCCATCGGCGAGTGCTCGAGCGTCGGCATTCACGGCGCCAACCGTCTCGGCTCGAATTCGCTGACCGAGCTCGTCGTTTTCGGCAAGCTGGCCGGTGACGAAGCCGCGAAGCGGGCAAAGTCACTGCCTCCTGGCAACTCGGCGAGTCTGCTCAAGCAGGCGCAAGCCATCGAGCAGCGCGTCATGGCGCTCAAGGCCAAGACCGGCGGTAAAGAGAAGATGTCGGTTATCCGCAAGGAAATGGTTCAAACCATGGAAGACGGCTGCGGTATCTATCGCGTCGAAGAAACCATGCAGCAGACCTGCGACAAGCTCACCGAACTGCGCGAGCGTTTCAAGAACATCAGCATCGATGACAAATCGAGCGTCTGGAACACCGACTGGCTGACCTTGATTGAACTTGACTACCAGATCGATGTGGCCCGCACGATGGCGCATTCGGCGATCAATCGCAAGGAATCCCGTGGCGCTCACCAGCGTCTCGACGGACCCGACGGAGCCTATGTAAATCGTGACGACGTTAACTTCCTGAAGCATTCGGAAGCCTACTACGTCGCGGACGGCGCACCGAGCATTGCCCTCGGCGATGTAAAGATCACCAAGTCTCAACCAGCGGCGCGCGTTTATGGCGCTGCCGGCGAAAAGGCTGACGCGGAAAGGAAAGCGGCCCATGTCTGATACCCAGAAAATCATTGAAATCGAGGTTCTGCGCTATCTCCCGGAAAGCGATGCAGCACCGCATTCCGAGATTTACAAAGTGCCTTTTTCCGACGACATGTCGGTGCTGCAAGGCGCCCAGTACATCAAGGATAATTTTGACGGTTCGCTGACCTACCGCTGGTCGTGCCGCATGGCGATTTGCGGCAGTTGCGGCATGATGATCAACGGCATTCCGAAGCTTTCGTGCGAAACCTTCCTGCGCGATTACTATCCGAACCGGATCAGCATCGAAGCGCTGGCCCATTTCCCGATCGAGAAGGATCTGGTCGTGGACCTTTCCGGCTTTATCGAGAAGCTCGAAAGCATCCAGCCGTACATCATTCCGAAAGAACC
>JAIFNM010000300.1 GCA_020047725.1 Betaproteobacteria bacterium | reverse complement strand
CCGAAGCCGGCTACGTAGGCGAGGATGTCGAGAACATCATCCAGAAGTTGTTGCAGAAATGTGACTACGATATCGAAAAGGCGCAGAAGGGTATCGTCTATATAGACGAAATCGACAAAATTTCGCGCAAGTCGGATAACCCGTCGATTACCCGCGATGTGTCGGGCGAAGGCGTGCAGCAGGCACTGCTCAAGCTGATTGAAGGAACGGTCGCGTCGGTGCCGCCACAGGGCGGGCGCAAGCATCCGAACCAGGACTTCGTGCAGGTTGACACGACCAACATCCTTTTCGTTTGCGGTGGTGCGTTTGACGGCCTCGAGAAGGTCATCCGCAACCGTTCCGAGCGTGGCGGCATGGGTTTTGGTGCCGAGGTAAAGAGCAAGGAAGACAAGAAGGCCATCGGCGATGTGTTGCGCACGGTCGAGCCTGAAGATTTGATCAAGTTCGGCCTCATTCCTGAACTGATCGGTCGTCTGCCGGTGGTTGCTACGCTTGAGGAACTGTCTACCGAGGCACTGGTACAGATTCTGATCGAGCCAAAGAATGCGCTGGTCAAGCAGTATCAGAAGCTGTTCTCGATGGAAGGCGTTGAGCTTGAAATCCGTCCAGCCGCGATGACGGCCATTGCCAAGCGTGCCTTGGATCGCAAGACCGGAGCGCGCGGCCTGCGTTCGATTCTGGAATCCGTGCTACTCGATACCATGTATGAACTACCGGGTATGGAGAATGTCTCAAAGGTTGTCATTGATGAGAACATGATCAATAGTGACGCCAAACCGATCCTGATTTACGCTGACCAGCCCAAGGTTTCTGGTTCCAATTGACCATCTGACGCTTCAGGCCGCATTTCGCGGCTTGAAATGCGGCCTCAAGCCCCCATTTGTGGGGCTGAACCTACACCTATAGAGCACAACTGATGTCTACGATAATTCCCCTTTCTACAGAGCCTGTTGAACTACCTCTGTTGCCTCTGCGTGACGTGGTTGTTTTTCCTCACATGGTGATCCCGCTCTTTGTCGGGCGTCCAAAATCGATCAAGGCGCTTGAAGTGGCCATGGAATCCGGTAAGGGAATCCTGCTGGTGGCTCAGAAGTCCGCTGTCAAGGATGAGCCGGAAGCCGAAGATCTGTACAGTATCGGTTGTGTTGCCAACATCCTGCAGATGCTGAAGTTGCCTGACGGAACCGTAAAGGTTCTGGTTGAGGGCACGCGGCGGGCGCGTGTGGATTTGATCGAGTTCCGCGACGAAATGTTTGTCGCCATAGCGCGGCCGGTTGAAGCGGAGGATGGTGTCGATCACGAGGTCGAGGCGCTTCGGCGCGCCGTGATTTCGCAGTTCGACCAGTACGTCAAACTTAACAAGAAGATTCCGCCGGAAATCCTGACCTCGATAGCCAGCATTGAAGAAGCCGGTCGTCTGGCCGATACCATTGCGGCGCACCTGCCTCTGAAGCTTGAACAGAAGCAGGATGTGCTCGAAATGTTCGAGATTCGTCCGCGTATCGAGCGCCTTCTGTCACAACTCGAAACCGAGATCGATATTCTTCAGGTTGAAAAGCGTATCCGTGGTCGCGTCAAGCGTCAGATGGAAAAGAGTCAGCGCGAGTATTACCTCAACGAGCAGGTCAAGGCGATCCAGAAGGAACTTGGTGAAGGCGAAGAGGGCGCAGATTACGAGGAGTTGGAGAAGAAGGCCAAGGCCGCCGGCATGAGCAAGGAAGGCATGGCCAAGGTCCAGGCGGAGCTCAAGAAACTCAAGTTGATGTCACCGATGTCGGCTGAGGCCTCGGTCGTTCGCAATTTCATCGAAACGCTGATCAATCTGCCGTGGCGCAAGAAGACGCGTATCAGCAAGGATCTGGCAGAGGCCGGCAAGATACTGGACAAGGATCATTGGGGCCTGGAAAAGGTCAAAGAGCGCATCATCGAGTATCTTGCTGTGCAACAGCGCGTCGATAAACTCAAGGCCCCGATTCTCTGTCTCGTTGGTCCTCCAGGTGTCGGCAAGACCTCGCTGGGTCAGTCAATTGCTACCGCTACCGGCCGAAAATTCGTTCGCATGAGTCTTGGCGGTGTGCGAGACGAGGCCGAGATTCGTGGCCATCGCCGTACCTATATCGGTTCGATGCCTGGCAAGATTTTGCAGAACATGACCAAGGTTGGCGTCAAGAACCCGTTGTTCCTGCTCGACGAAGTTGACAAGATGGGGCAAGACTTCCGTGGTGATCCGAGTTCGGCGCTGCTCGAGGTGCTTGATCCCGAACAGAATTCGACTTTCGCTGATCACTACGTCGAAGTCGAGTACGACCTCTCGGAAGTAATGTTCGTGGCCACGGCCAATACGCTGAATATTCCGGCACCGCTGCTGGATCGTATGGAAGTGATTCGCCTCTCCGGCTACACCGAAGACGAGAAGATCAACATCGCCCATCGCTATCTGCTGCCCAAGCAGATGAAAACCAACGGTCTGAAGAAGACGGAACTGACCGTGGCCGAAAGTGCGTTGCGCGACATCGTTCGCTACTACACTCGCGAAGCCGGCGTGCGGGCACTTGAACGCGATATTTCAAAGATCTGCCGCAAAGTCGTCAAGACTCTTTTGCTCAAAAAGAGCCAGACCAAGCTGGCGGTTACGGCGCGCAACCTCGACAAATTCCTCGGCGTCCGTCGTTACAGCTTCGGCATGGCTGAGCGTGAGAATCAGGTCGGACAGGTGACGGGGCTGGCGTGGACGGAAGTCGGCGGTGAACTGCTAACTATCGAATCTGTCGTGCTGCCGGGCAAGGGCAAGACGATTACCACCGGCAAACTCGGTGAAGTAATGCAGGAGTCGATTCAGGCTGCATTGTCTGTCGTCAGAAAGCGTTCCCGTTCATTGGGGATTGCCGATGATTTTTACCAGAAGAGCGACATACACATTCACTTGCCGGAAGGCGCGATTCCCAAGGATGGTCCTTCGGCGGGTGTTGGCATTTGCACGGCGCTTGTCTCTGTGCTGACCGGTATCCCCGTTTGTTGCGATGTGGCGATGACGGGCGAGATTACCTTGCGCGGCGAAGTGCTTCCGATTGGCGGGCTCAAGGAAAAGCTATTGGCCGCAGTTCGTGGCGGGTTGGGGCGTGTTCTGATTCCGGAAGAGAATGTCCGTGATTTGGCCGAGATCCCCGACAACATCAAGAACAAGCTGGAAATCATTCCGGTTAAATGGATTGATCAAGTGCTTGAGCTTGCGCTTGAGCGCCTGCCCCAGGCCCTGCCGGATGTTGATGCGACACTGGGTGTTAGTACCGGAACAGAGAACGCGGCTGCACAAACCATCGTTACTCATTGATTCAAAATATAAGCATGCAGAAAGCTAGTCTTTCGGCATGCTTTTAAAATATTGAGCGAGTATTGGAAATCAGCCAAAATCCGCTTGACACAAGGTTTTCAGCCTTGTTATAAGACGTCTGCAGGTTGCCCTGTTCCTCCATGTTCTTCCACTTTCAATCGAAGGGGTCATACGTGAATAAATCTGAACTGATTGATCAAATCGCCAAGTCCGCTGATTTGTCCAAGGCCGCTGCTGGACGTGCACTCGATGCAACTGTCGCCGCAGTGAAGAGCTCCCTCAAGAAAGGGGGCATGGTGACACTGGTTGGATTTGGGACCTTCTATGTTGGTAAGCGTGCTGCTCGCACAGGTCGTAATCCGCGGACTGGCGTTGCGATCAAGATCAAATCAGCTAAAGTGCCGAAGTTCCGCGCTGGTAAAGGTCTCAAGGATGCTGTAAACTAGTCGACTTTCTGCGGTACGGGTGCTTAGCTCAGTTGGTAGAGCGCTAGCCTTACAAGCTGGATGTCGGCGGTTCGAGCCCGTCAGCTGTACTACTCTGGAGTGGTAGTTCAGTTGGTTAGAATACCGGCCTGTCACGCCGGGGGTCGCGGGTTCGAGTCCCGTCCACTCCGCCAATACTGGAAGGCGAACGCAAGTTCGCCTTTTTTGTTTTTTATCTCGATTTTTCAATTGAACTAGTGGGCAATTACCATGTTCGACTCCGTACGCAATAACAAGAAAATAGTTCAGATTTTTCTTGGTCTGATTACATTGCCATTCGCCTTTTTTGGCGTTGATTCCTATGTCAGGAATTCGGGAGCCGGGAATGACCTGGCTAGCGTCGGTGATACGAAGATCACTACTCCGCAGTTTGAGCAGGCTTTGCGTGAACGTCAGGATCAATTGCGGCAACGGCTCGGCGAGAATTTCAAGCCGGAAATGATGCAAACGCCTGAGGCCAGGCTGAGCGTCCTTAATTCATTGCTTGATCAGCGCTTGTTGTTGCTGGAGGCAGAAAAGAATCGCTTGTCAACGGATGACAATGTGTTGCGTGATGTCATCAGAAAAATTCCTGCACTACAGGAAGACGGAAAATTTTCGATGACGCGCTATGAATCGGCGTTGCGCGCGCAAGGCATGTCGCAGCCCCAGTTCGAGGCCAAACTGCGTCAGGATCTTACATTGCAGCAACTGGTCGGCGCGATTGGTGATACGGCGTTTGTCTCTGGTACTCAGGCCGAAGCCATGTTGCGTTTGCAGTCGGAGGAGCGCCAGTTCAGCGAACTCAAGATCGCGCCTGAACAGTTTGATGACAAGGTAAAGGTCGAAGCGTCTGCAGTGCAGAAGTTCTACGACGAAAACAAGGCACAGTTTGAGGTGGCTGAGCAGGTCAAGGCCGAGTATGTGGTGCTGTCGCTCGACGCGCTGCTGTCGCAGATAACGGTTGCTGACGCGGAAGTCAAGGCTTGGTACGACAGCCACAAGGATCGTTATGAGCAGGCCGAGGAGCGGCGTGCAAGCCACATATTGATCATGACCAATGCCGATACCGACAAGGAAAAGGCCAAAGCCAAAGCCGAAAGCGTGCTGAAGGATGTTCAAAAGACTCCCGCCAAATTTGCTGAACTGGCCAAACAGTATTCAGAGGACCCTGGTTCCGCACAGAAGGGCGGCGATCTCGGTTTCTTTGGTCACGGCATGATGGTTAAAGAGTTTGAGGACATTGTGTTCAAGCAAAAGGAAGGTGAGATTTCCGGCCTTGTGCAATCCGAGTTTGGTTATCACATCATCAAGGTTACAGGTATCAAGGCTGGTAAACAGCGTGCGCTTGACGAGGTTCGCGCTGAAATTGAAAGCGAACTGAAGCGTCAGGCGGCTTCGCGAAAATTCGCCGAGGCGGCTGAATCGTTTACCAACATGGTCTACGAACAATCGGACACCCTTCAGCCTGTGGCCGACAAGTTCAAGTTAGCGGTTCAGCAGTCCAGCCTGCTGCCGAAGAATCCTGATCCGCGAGTTATGGCAGCGCTAGGCCCACTGGCGAATCCGAAAATTCTGGCCTCGCTTTTCTCGGAAGACGCAATCAAGAACAAGCGCAATACCGAAGCCGTTGAGATCGCCCCGAATACCTTGTTAGCCGCCCGGGTGATTGAACATACGCCGGCGACCAGTATCCCCTTCGATACCGTGAAACCTGAAATCGAGAAACGTCTGAAATCCGAGGAAGCGGCTGTTTTGGCCAAGAGTTCCGGGGAAGCCAGGCTGTCCGAGTTGAAACAGGGCGGTGAAGACAAACTTGCCTGGTCGGTGCCCAAGAGCGCTTCGCGCATGCAGCGTGGCGAGATACCGCCTGCTGTCGTGCAGGCCGTTTTCAAGGCCGATGTGCAGAAGCTTCCGGCGTATGCTGGTGTTGAGATCGGTGGTGGCTATGCGCTTTTCAAGATCGTGAAGATCAACTCCCCGGAAAAAATCGACGAGGCGAAACTTAAAGGTCTGCAGGGCGAGTATGGCTCGATTGTCGCTCAAGAGGACCTGTCCGCCTACCTTGCCGGGCTTCGCCAGCGCTACAAGATCAATATCAACAAGACGCTGCTTGAAGCGAAAGAGCGTCAATAAGCGCTGAACGTCATTAAATAAAAACGCCGGTGGGGTAAAACCCGCCGGCGTTTTTTTGTTCCTTGCGGACTCTTACGGAAGCGGATCGGCGTTGCCCAGTGCCGTTGTATTCAGTCCGCCATCGACATACATGATTTCACCGGTGATCGCGCTGGCCAGGTCAGAAAGCAGGAAGGCCGCAGCATTACCGACTTCATCGATGGTTACGTTGCGGCGCAGCGGGGCGTGGTGAGAATTGAAGGCCAGGAGCTTGCCGAAATTGCCAATGCCCGATGCTGCCAGCGTCTTGATCGGTCCGGCGGAAACAGCGTTGGCGCGAATGCCTTGTGGACCAAGGCAGAAGGCCAGGTAGCGCGTGGCGGCTTCGAGACTGGCCTTGGCCAAACCCATGGTGTTGTAGTTCGGCATGGTGCGCTCGGCACCCAGATAGGAAAGCGCCAGCAACGCCGCATTATTGCCCTTCAGGAGCAGCGGGCGGGCGGCTTTGGCCAGCGCCGCATAGCTGTAGGAGGAAATGTCATGGGCAATGCGGAATGATTCACGCGAAATGCCATCCAGGAAATCACCCTCGATGGCTTC